>JAHISL010000025.1 GCA_018818185.1 Patescibacteria group bacterium
CCTCTCGGCGAAGTTACCGAAACCAGTACCGGCCGCCGTCTTCAACGTTGCTCTAAAGGCTCCTGGAACGCCCAAACCCACAAAAACGAAGGTTGTGAATACGTTAAATGGCTCGAAGTCGAACCTCAACAACTTGACGAAAAATGCCCCAAATGTGGCGCTGCCCTAATCCTCCAAGTCACCCGTTTTGGTAAAAAAATGAAAAAATGTTCCGCCGGCTCTTGGGATAAAGAAGCAAAAAAAGCCATCGGTTGCGACTACGTTGAGTGGATCAACGGCACCACCGAAAAACTCGACGAAAAATGCCCCAAATGTGGTGAAAACCTAGTCCTCTATACCACCGCCAACGGTAAACGCATGAAAAAGTGCTCCACCTCTGGCTGGGATCGAGACGCAAAAAAAGCCACTGGTTGCGACTACGTTCTCTGGTTAAAAGCTGGTGAAAACGTCAGTGACAACGGAGAAGAGTTTCTACCTCCAGAAGAAAAATAAAAATGGTCTTCCGAAATCCAAAATCTCTTTCCCAAAATTTCATTAAATATCCCTCTCTTGTTTCCGAGCTTTTAAATGCTTCTGACATCAAAAGAACTGACACCGTTTTGGAGATTGGTCCCGGTCGCGGTGTCATTACCCAACAATTATTGAGACATGTTTCTCAAGTTATTGTAGTTGAAAAAGATCCTATCCTCGCAGGCAAATTAATAGAATTGAACAAAAATTCACCTAAATTAAAAATTCTTCCAAAAAGTATTTTAGATTGCCCTCTCCCCACCACTCCATACAAAGTTTTTTCCAATATTCCCTTTAGTCTTACCAGTAAAATTGTCTCAAGATTTCTTTCCTCCCCCACTCTTCCCGACTCCATGTATTTAATTATGCAGCGAGAGGCCGCCGAAAAATATTTCGGATCCCCCGAAACTCAGAGCTCCTTGTTAGTTAAACCATGGTACGAAGTTGAAATCCTTGGCGACATCGACAGAAGTTCTTTCACTCGAAAACCCCAAGTTAGAATCGTCTTTGTAAAATTCAAAAAAAGACCCCTTGCCTTTATAAGGAACGAAGATAAAAAAGAATATCGACACTTTATCGCCTATGGTTTCAGTCAGTGGCAACCCACCTTTCTCGATGCCTATAAAGACATTTTTACCTACACTCAAAAAAAATCTCTCGAAAAAACTTTCAAACTTTCAAACCTTAAACCCAGTCAGGTTTCCTTTGATAATTGGCTTCAAATCTTTAAAAGCTATCTCAAAATCGCTTCTGAATCCCAACGAGACATTATTCTCAACTTTAGGCCAAAAAAGACTTCCTAATTTTCCTTTTCTCCACTTTTTATTGCCAAAACGTCTTTATGTAGTTTCTCCAATCTCTTCTCAATGTCCTTTATTGCTAAGACTATCTGATCATCCTCTTCGTCCTCTTCAATATAATCATCAGAAATTTCCTTAACATCAGTTCCCAAGTCTTCCACGTCCTCCTGGATATCGTCCACGTCCTCCTGAATATCATCAATATCCTTTTCCACCTCTTCCAGACTTTTTGTTGTTTTGTTAACCGTCATTTGAATAAAAATTGCCAAATAAATTGCCTCCAATGAAAGTGCCGTTGTCAGTATCAACAATATATTTTCCAAACTGTAGCCCCAAAATCGTAACCCAAAAATACCAATAAAAAGTATAGTGTGAACTAAAATTGATATCGGCCTTCCAATCCAATCAGTTAATTTTTCCGATATCTTTTCCAAAATATACATTTTAAAATCCTCCAGCAAACTTTGATAACAACCACTAGATAATACACCATTTTAGGCAAAAAACCTAATTTTAAAAGGATAAAAAAATATACGATATAATTCACCATGCAGGTGGAATTTCAAGAACTATACTTATCTCCCATAGAAAAAGAACTCCGTTTCAATCAATGGTGTCAACAAAATAATATAGAACTCTTTCTTTTTGATCTCGACGATACAATCTGTAGAACAAAAGAAAACTTCTGGGAACAACTCGATAAATTAGCTAAACTTCTGCACCAAAATTCCCCAAACACATCTATTGACGAGTGGAAAGCGATTGTAAACGAAACAAATAACAGATTTTATCAAACTGAAGGTGTCAACCCTAAGCGAAGATTTTCAGTCATTACTGATTTAACCAATAGATTTTCTTTACCAGAAAATATTCAACAACAGTCCCTAAATCTTCTCTCCCAAATATATACTACCCCTCTCCAATGGCTTCCAGGTGCCCAAGATGGATTAAACTTCGTTAGAGCCCACACCCCAATTGGTGTTGTTACCCACGCCAATAGAGGCTGGACTTGGCAAAAATACCAATGGCTTGGTCTGGCTGAATATCTCCCCTGGGATCATGTCTATGTTGTCAATGAAAATGGTCAAAAAACCGCTGAATCATGGCAGCAATCTATAAAATATTTTGGACAAGAAGCCAAAAATTGTGCCATTGTTGGTGACAGCCCCAAATCCGACATCAACCCCACTCACACAATTGGGGTCAAACATCGTTTCTTTGTCCATAATGGACCTATCTGGACCACTCAACAACAAGAAGTTCCCTCAGACACTCACCACATCAACAATCTCCTTGAAATTTCCAATATTGGTCTAAATTCCCTTGCTTCCTTACCTGCAACCCGACATTAAAATTACCATCACCCTTATATTCTTACTTCCTCTGGAACACTCTCTTGATTTGGATCTCCATGTCGAACCATCATTTCAGTTCCACGCGGATCACCTTCAAGTTTTAAAACCATACTTTTACCGTCTTCAACAGAATATCTCTTTGAAGAAAAATCTCTGCCCAAAAAAGTTATCTCTACCTCATCATTCAAACATGAGTGAGAAAGTGTTATTTGTGTCGAAACACCTCTAACTTGCGGTAATTTCACAACACAGGGCTTCATGCTCTCACCAAGTACCTCTCTTTTGAATTCCACCCGATCTGGTATCGTTCCCGATAATTTGCTTCTTAAAGAAACTTTCCCATTTTCCGTTACCCTAATTATTGCCTCTGTCATATATCATACATTATAGCACATATTATCCATTTTAATTTCGGGATTTCACCGGCCAAGCAAAAACTGACCGCTTTCCCAGCAAATAATCCCCTGCCTCATTTTTATAATCAATTTGATAGTGATCCAGCAAAGCCCCAACCCAGCTTTCACCCACTTTTTCAGAAAAACGCCTGACTGACCTCTCATTAAAATCTGGTTCATTTTCATTTCCTTTTTTAAAATCAACTAAAAACGAATTCGCCATTCCTCCCGCAAGTTTCGAAACCCTACGAACCAACGGAACATAAGCCTCTACCCCCTTTTTCAACAAATATTCAACTATTTCCCCATTGCTCGCCACAGAAGCAACTCTATCCTCCGTATAATAATGCTCATTATCCGCCCTAAAAGTCGGACCTCCATATTTGGCCGTTACAATTTCACCAAATGGCTTTCTTATATCCAACCTACGCCTACGACGACCATCATACATTTCAGACCGCGCCAAAGTCTTCTCTCCTCGATACACTGTTTCTTCATGTAAAGTCAGCACGGCCCCTGCATAACCATCAATCAATTTTCCCAATCTCTCTCTATCAGATTTAACCATCTCGGACTTATAAAAAACAAAGGCAGGATGAGGCCTAACCAAAGATTCCATATTCTTTGGCACCACTACCAAAGCCGCCATTCTCCACTCTTTACCTAACCTAACCATTGGACTAAATTGCTTAATCACAAAACTCTCTCCCTTAATTCTCCTCTCCGACAATCCATTTTTAGTCAACACAGAATCTAAATGATACTCCTGGGTCAATTCTCCAGCACAATAAGCCCTCCACACTTCACTAATCTTAGAACCACCCCCCTCCGTTTTCATACTCTTACCCTTTTCTCTCAACCAAACACCGTGCCCAGAACTTAACCTAGAAAAATTTGCACCATTAACCGAGTCCCACCTCAAATATTTTTCACCATCAGCAATCAGCTCAAAAGGGCTCTCTCTATGATTAATACTTCCAGCTTCAATTAATCTACTCATAATAATATATTATACAATATAACAACCCCAAATCAAAGCTAAAACTCTATTTTTCTTTTCCACGGTAACCTTCACTTCTTAAAGTTTTTTTTGAAATTCTCTCCCTACAATGCCCACAAAACACTTTTCCCTCTTTTTCTCTTGGATAAAATGTCTCTCCACAAAAATTACAAGTCATCTCACCAGGACTTTTCATAGGCCGCATTCCAGGTTTTCCGTACATAGCCTTTACACTCATAGTTATATTATAGGTCTTTTTTCTCAAAAAGTCAACTACCTTCCCTTTCCTTTTTTCGTCTTACCTTTTACTTTTACGGAAGCTTCACATAATGGACAAACAGAACTACCTTTTCTAATCATTGGCATAACAGGTGTATCACAATTATTACAAATAGTTGTGCTACGATCTCTATCTAATGGCCTTTCGCCTTTGCTAATTAAAATGTTTATACCCATATCGATATTATAAGATACTTTTCTCAAAAAGTCAACTATTTTGCGTTATAATTCACTAATCTATGGCAAAACCAGAAACATGTACTGGAAACCAAGTTGAAGTCACCGCCCAATATCTGGCCGGTAACATAAACAGGGATAACCTTGACCCCCTTCACCAAAAAATTCTCGACCAAAACATTTCTCAAATGCAAACCGATCCCAGATTTTCCCAACAGGTAACCGCCAAAAAAAACGAAATCTGTTTAAATAGTGGTCAAAAAATACCTCTCTTTCCCGACTTTGATCCAAGTCCAAAAAAAAGAATCCATCGAAAAAAGAAAACAAACATTGCCCTTCAACCCTCTCTCTGGACACCAGAACCATCTTCACCTCCGAAAACAAATAGTTTTATCCCAGAAAACAAAATTGAAAAGGTTGGTAAAAACCTCGAAGGTCGCTATACACACGACAAAGATCCCCTGATTGGCCGCGATATTCAACAAAAAAAACTGACTCTTAGAAAAGAAATTGGCCTTCCTGTTGCTAGAAATACGGGAAAACTCTACAAATTCTTGGTAAGAATGGTCTACACCCAAGATATCTTTGGCATTTTTTCTCAATATGACAGAGTTATTGGCGATACCCCACTAGAGCTGTCCCAAGAAATCCAACAAGTAAAAGAATTAATTAATACCGTTCTCAACGACGACGATCTTTCCCAAAACCAAAGATACGCCACCTTCAACCAATTTCTAAAAGACTACAGTTGTAAATAACTTAGAAGCTCATACATCAATATTGCTGGCCAAAAAAAAGATTTTATTATTCCCATTATCACCATTCCAAAAGTAGCCGCACTTTGTAAAAAATAGAATAAAGCACCGACCACCCCCAGTCCATAAATCGCCTCTGATTTGTCATGACATCTATGACTATGATGTCTCTTAAATATCATCCCTTCGCCACAGCACTCTTTTGTCTTTTTTTCTTTTTTCATACCCAATAATAATACATTTTATTACTTTCGTATGCAACTCCGTCAAAAGAGTAGTGAAAACTATCTCAAGCAATCAGTAGTCCGACAATTCCAGCCAAAAGCACATAAATAGCACATGGAATAAATACCCTTTTAATCACCTCTCTCTCCTCCCCTTTCAAATTAACAACCGTCAATGTCGGAAGAATATCAGCCAACGCAATCATATTTCCCGCCGCAGCCCCAACCAATTCCAATGACAAAATAATGGCCGGATTAAAGCCAATAGCCTTACTAGTGTTTTCAAGAATATTTCCAAACATTATATTTGAAACTGTTGCCGACCCCGTCAAAAAACTACCAAAAGCACCAATAATCGGAGAAATAAAAGGTAAAAGCCCAGTTTTAAAATTATCAGCAATAATTTGTAAAAGAGAAAAGTAACCAGAAAGATTTTGACTAGAGTTGACCATCAATTGAACCATTATCGAAATAACTGCAATAACCAAAAACGGTTCAATTGCCTTTTTTAAAGATTCTCCAACAGTTCTAATTTCAAATTTTACATTTTTTCTAAATAAAAAAATTGTTGGAATAGTCGCCAATATAAAAGCAATTCCAGGATTAAAAAAACTAAAAGTGTGTCTATATCCAAAGTCAACCGTGTACCCCATATTGTTAAAAAATATTTTTCCAATTATCAGCAAAATTATTAGCAAAATATATGGGGTTAAGGCTTTCAAAATATTCATTTTTTCCACAACTAACTGTTCTTTCCGAAGAACCCTCACCTGTTTTGGTATAAATATTTTTAGTTTAATAGCCAAAAAAACAAGTAAAAATCCAACAATCGAACCAATAATTGAAGGAAATTCCTGACCAAGAAAAACAAAAAAAACTGACGGGACAACAAAAGCGATTCCCGAAAAAATAGCAAAGGGCAAAGCTTCTAAAAAGTGTTTTCTTTTCTCAATTTGCTTAGAAGTTATCATCCACAACATGAAAACTGGCACCAAAAAACCAACCATATTGATTAAAGCCGTATAAAGAGGCACATTGACAATGTTTATTCCAGAAAAACCGACACGAATTGGTGTTCCCGCGGCACCGAAAACAACTGAAGCACTATTGCCCAACAAAGCCACGGACACAGCAGTAATAGGAGATAATCCAATCCCAATCAACAATGGGGCAACAATGGCTGAAGGGGCACCAAAACCCGCAGTTCCCTCAAGAAAGCTTTCCAAAAACCAGGCCAAAAGAATTACTTGGACACGATAATCTGGAGAAATTTTTTCTAAATATAAACAAAGCCCTTCAATTATCCTTGTTTTTCTTAATGTCTCTAAAAAAAATAATGCACCAAAAATAATCAGTAAAATATCAGCCGCCAAAAAAGTTCCCTTTAAAAATGAGGCCTCAATAAAACTAAATTTCATTTGCCATACAAACACAACCAAAACCAAAGTGCTAAACAGTGAAATTAATGATGCCCATAAAATTTTTAATTTTCCAAAAAAGACAAAAAGAACAAATATGATAAGTGGGAGAATCGAAAGAATCAACATTAAATTAATTCTAGCATTTACTCACTCACTGAAACGGTCTTAGAACTTATTATTTGACAAAGCTATAATAAGTAAATTATGAAAATATCGGTAATTGTCCATCCAAACTCAAGAAATCCAAGAATAGAAAAAGATTTAGTCGAAACATTGCATGTTTACGTAAACCAACCACCACTAGAAGGAAAGGCAAATAAGGCAGTCATTAAATCATTGGTCAAATTCTTGAAAATTAAAAAATCGGAAATTGTTTTAATACGAGGAGAAAAATCAAAAAACAAGGTATTTGAAATTGGTTAAATTACAAAAGTGTTCCCTCAATCACTTCGATATTCTTATG
The DNA here is from genome assembly GCA_018818185.1 of Patescibacteria group bacterium. Classification (GTDB taxonomy): domain Bacteria; phylum Patescibacteriota; class Microgenomatia; order UBA12405; family UBA12405; genus UBA12158. The sequence continues at coordinate 7,380 of JAHISL010000025.1, forward strand.
GATTCAAAACAATCTATTTTCTTTTAAAACCAATTACAACAACAGCCAAATCCGTATATTTCTTGTATTCCATCAAATAACTAGTAATTTTATCAGAACCTATTGTTAAATAAGGTTCATCACTATTTAAATTAGCTACCAAAAAAAGATTAATTTTTGACCAATTTTCGATTAAATTCATTCAACTCAGATGGGGTCATGCGTTTGACAATTTGATTTACAGCCCAATAGTTAATCTTAGCATCAGACCACTCAGTCGAATTGGTGGCTAATCGAAAATGTTCAATTGCATGTTCGGGACGGGTTACAGCTACCGCGTTATTATCACTATCATCACGCGATTGATAATATGGATTTTTATGGTGGACCTCAAGGGCAACCTGTCCACATTGGGGATGCTGTCTCCTGGCTTTATCTTTTTGTTGCCGGGAAAATGGTAAAGTTTCAAATTTTCCCTTTCTTGAGGGCGGCTCACCAATTTTTCGACTTTCTCTTGAAAACATAGGCGGTAATTAATAATTAACTTCCGCCTTGATGCCTCAGCAACGGACTAAAATATCAACAATGGTCTGGGAAAATAGTTATATCCCCTTTAACATCATTGCCTTTGATGTGAATTTGGACTTTCATAGTTTTCCCGAGACTTAATATCAATGACTGATCATGCAACCAGTTCATAATTTTCTCTGAAACTAAATTACTGTTTACATTATTTGTTTGAATATCCGATTTAATTGTTTGTTTCTGAAGAATCATTATATATATTTATCTTATTTATATGTATAATTATCCCAAATATATATTTATGTAATATAAGCAGATTACTATAAGATAGTAATTTATATATTGCATAACATATTGGACAGTTACGTATTAACTGTTATTTATGGAGAAATACGGAGAGACAAATAGAAGTATAGAAATATGGAAAAAAGAAACATTCAAAAAACAGGTGGGTCAAGTTTTTCTTTAACCCTACCGAAAACATGGATTGTAAATAACTGCCTTGAAAACGGAGGTGAAGTAGAGATTTATACCCGCAATCAAAAACAGTTAATAATTCAGCCACCGAAATTAGTCCATAGTCAATCAGCGATTCTTGCCATAGAAAATCTACCTGACTCACATATCTACCGAGAATTAATTGGTCTATATATTTCCGGTGTTGATGAAATAAATGTAACAGCTAAATTTATTTCCTATGAACAAAAATCACTAGTTAGATTGATATGCTCAAAATTAATCGGATTTGAGTTGTTTGAAGAGTCTTCCAACAGAATATTACTAAAAAATGTTGCCAGTCCAACAATCACGTCAAAAGAGTATTTAAATAAAATGCATCAAATTATTCGATCAATGTTCGATGATATGGTCAAGGCTGTGGATAATTTCGACCGAAATTTAGCCAAAGACATTATCGGTCGTGATATTGAAATTGACAGGATTCATTTGATGATTTTTCGACAGTTTAATTCAATATTAACAACCATGGTTTCAGAAAATTCAACCGATATATCAGTAATAAAACTACATTACTATGAATTAGTAGGCTTACGACTGGAGAGGCTGGCTGACCACATTGTTAAAATAGCAATCATGGTTTCAAAGCTAAAGGATAAACAAAAAATTGTGCTTAATAAATTTGAACACGCGTATTTGACCAAAACATCTATATATCTCGATACGCTACCCTCTATAATATTCAATCTCGACAAACAAGCCGCACACGAAATACTGGATATATTTGACAGCAGAAAGGACAATGATTTCATCTATCGAAAAATTGAAAATGTCTTCAGTATTAATATCTTGATTCGGGAAAGTGTTGAAAGAATTCGAAGTTATGTTTCAAACATCGCCGAAGAAACATTGAATTTTTTCGATAGTTAAATACTAGTTAACAGCCTTAAACAGCTTTGTCATAACTGCCAGTAAAAAATAATGTGGTGTTGTAATTGTACAAATTTTCTTAAACTCAGCTCGAAAAGTGGAACAGATTTGGAACTAATTTAAATTTAATCTAAATTGTATCTCCAAAAAATAGCAGTGAGATTTTTGCCACCATTGACAAGATTAATGGCTTTTTTTAATTCATATTGACTAATAGTTTTATTTAATGGTTCTCTATATGGAATATTGCCAGTATAGAATTTTTCTAGAACTGGTAAAGCAGAAGAACTACCTAATTGTCCTAAAACCCAAATAGCGGAATTTCTGGCTTGAAAACCTCGGTTTTCATCTTCTAAAAGACTAATTAAGCTTTCTGTGCAAGAACCTCCATATTCTTTTTGAGCGTCATAACATTTGGATTTAACATCAAAACCAATCCAGGTACAGGTGATAGTAAAAAACAAAATAAAAATACTAAAACCAATTGCTCCGATAAAAAGAATTGGTTTTTTAAAATTTTTTATAACTTTCATTTTTAATCCTCCTGTTGATATATAAAAATATCTTCAATATTAACTTTAAAAAAAAGAGCAATTTTAAAAGCTAAAGTAATCGATGGTAAATAACGATTGCTTTCAATGGCAATAATTGTTTGCCGACTAACACCTAATTTGTCAGCCAATTCTTCTTGGGTTAAATTTTCAGCTACCCGATGAATTTTTAATTTATTCTTCATCTTTTTTACCTCCGAATTTTTTGGCTAAAAAGAAATAAGAAATTGAATAAAGAGTGATTAAAAATAGTGTTAAAAAAGCAAATATAGTTCCTAAAGATTCTAGGAATAAAAATTCACCTTTTGAAAAAACAGATAAATTACTAAAAGAAGGAATAAGTAAAATAAAAGCTCCAATACCTATAGTCGGACCAAAAATAGAATAGGTAAAATCAGCAGCTTTTTCTTGAATAGACAACTCTCTTTCGTCAATAATATTTTTATTACTTAAATGGACTAAAGAAAAAAGAATAATCCCAGTAAAAATAGAGACTAAGGTTAAAAGATAAAGTTTCAAAAAAACAGAAATAGTAATAATCGAAATAATAAAAAGAATAGCAATAAAGCGAATTTGTTTATATTTTTTGATATCCATAAACATATTGTAAAGTACACTTTACAATATGTCAAGTTTCCTTGTCATTATGAAACTTCTAAAACTGTTCCGTTGTGGTCTGTTTAGGCTCCCCTGCTGGGATACTACTCGGATAGAAAAATGGGTAAAAAATTATTTAATGCTCCACGAAATGAACAATTTTAAAACTAGTTATTGTTCTAACTCGTGAATATCAATTTAGGGTCTACGTACTCACCGCTTTCAAACTGAAGGATGGCATCACCCACCTGAGGTCGGAGATTATGTAGCTTTTTCACACTATCCAAATCGTACCAATTACCAATACTATTCGATCCAGTATCATTTTCGCAAGAAAATAAAAAAACAATGTGACCTTTTTTAAAATAAAATATTTTTACAAGCCTATCAGGCACAACATTAGTTAAACCTGTTTCCTCAGCAATTTCTCTAGTTGCAGCCTCTATAGGTGATTCACCACTTTTTACATGACCAACAACTAAAGATAGGTCTCCTTTGCTTTTGTTACTATGTAAGTTTGTGGACGGCTCTTCTATTAAGAGTATTTTTTTAGTAACCGGATTATGAATAACGACTGCGATACCAATATTATTAATGTCCATATATACATATTACATCAACAAAGTTTAAGTGTGATGCTCGGATTGTTGAATCAGGTGAGAACCTTTTTCATCGATCAGATTGTCACTCCCATTCAACCACAAGAAATAGATAAGAGATTCGTAATTAACTACTTTAGAAATCCTACACTGGCCTTAAACATACAATAATACAGTAGCAGACTTGTACTAGTACCCTTGTTATTCTGGCAACTTACCTATTCCCAATACTGCTTGAGTTATATCTCTTTGGTTTTGTCTGATTTTCTGTGCAACAGCTTCGACTTGCTCTTTCGTTAAATCTTTTCCTATTTGTTCTGCTAACCTGTTGGAGGAATTTTTAACCATATCAATTAAAGCTTGTTCTCTGTCCCGTTGAATTTTCAAGCGAAAATAAGCAATTGAAATAGAAAGCGAAAGTAGTAATACACCAACTACTCCCAACAGTATTTGTCTCTGTTGATTTAATTCGCGCATAAATCCCCAAAGAATTACCAGGCTTCCAACATAAGTGACTAGTCCAGCAATCCCAAACTCTCTTAGTACTTTTATCAGACTTTCACTAAAGATTGATTTGATAGTGTCAGGTTTCATTTTTTATCCTCCTTATCCGGCATTTCTTCTTCATACTTATTAGCAATAATATCGCTTTCAACAAAATTAACAGTAAGCTTTATTAATTCCTTCAAATTTCCAATATCTTTGTTTTCCCATTTCCTATCATAATGTATTTCGTCATTTCCAAGCCAAGCAGCCCTTTTTGCACAAGCTTGTATTCGTTTATCGTCAATTGCTGAGATTGCATCAGATAGTTGCATTTTTTTAATTTGTTCAACGGTTTTCACCTTGGTATTTTTTAGATAATCTTTTACTAAAAATTCCAACGATTTTCTGTATCCACCACCGGCAATTTCGTCTAATCCAAAATCCTCAGATATTGCCGACTGGTTATATATTCTCGAAAAACGTTGACTAACTTCGTTTATCTCGCCGGAAAATTTAATTGGTTCCCAATACTGCGGAGCAAGTGTTCTTTTTAAGAAAAAATAGTCACCCATTCTATCTGGTTTCGTATAAATCCCGGTATAGTATCTCTTACACTTATTGTTTGGGCATTGAAAAACAGCCTCAACCACCTCGTTATAATCCCAAGCAGCCCCTAATGAGTGACCAATTATAAATTTTGGTTGTCCTGCTACTCCACAAGCAGCACATTTATCAGGATATTCGTCAAGCTGAACGGATCCTCTGTTTCCACCCTCTAATACAACTGATATTGCGTGTGTGTCTACAGCCATATTTATTTTAAGAACGTTTCATTTATTGCCGAAAATTCTGAAACGGCTTTGAAAAAGTTTTCTAACTGTTTATATTCTCTAAAACTAAAATCATTCTTATATTTATAATAAGGATCGTTGTTAATATATTTTTCATAAAGATAGTAATCCTTACCAGAAGCGATAATAAAAAGTTTTGTCGATAAAGGAACTAATTGATACAACCTTTGAAGACCGCTACTAATTTTAGTGCTATGTTCAACTTCAAAAGCGTATTTTGGCACCTCGTCCTTAAACCACATAACGTCAACCTGAGAGACTAATCTCACAATATCGCCACCCAAAAACCTCGTAGGAAGTTCTTTTAGAGATATATAATCTTGGAGTTTTTCCCCATACGCCTCGTTTGATTTATTTGGGCTAAAAGTATCGTAGCCAAGCAATCTTCCAATTTTTAGAAGTAACATTTCAGCCTCAGCGTGAGCTGTTATTTCATTCTTTTCTTCAAGATCACTCTCAATTAAGGGTTTATCCTCAGTGACACTGTAATGGCTTAAAAAAGCGTCTGCACTGCCAAACTTATCTAATATGGCCTTATTCCCCTCTTCGTTCAGAGGCATAAAACCTTGAATTCGATCAAACGAAGGTTCGTATTTTCCAAACTGTTGAATGTCAGACATTGGCATATATATTGGTCTTAAATCCTTTAAGAAAAAGACACAAGTCCACGGTTCTTCTCCTGTCTTTGGAGGCCACAATGCTAAACCAAGATCTCTACTGTGTTGCTTATAGAGAAGTTTGCCTGCATATAAAAATTTTCCTTCTTTTTCATTACCTTCACGGCCTTTGTAGAAAAGTACTAAATCGTCAACTTCCATTTTGTCCCAAGAAGATTTTTTGGCTTCTTTATTTCCCCAAACAAATATCTTGTCGCTCGGAGCCAAAGTCTTTTTACCAGAGTCGTCTAAAAACGGTTCAACAATTGACTTGTCTACGCCGTTTTCAATAGTACTTAAAAAATTCTTATATGACGTTTCGTTTGAACGTGGAGCGAGAAATATCTTCATAGTCGTATTTTACTCCAATTGTATACGTAAGTGAATAATAGTTAAGTCCCAACAAATCGATCCTTTTTCTATCTTTCGAAACCGGGAAAAAGAGTAAAATAATACTATGAGTAGTAGTGGCCCAAAGGGAATAAACTGGACGGAAGTTTTTCAATTCTATTGTGAAACGATCAATGACAAGTTACCGTCTTACAAAGACGTCGCTAAAAGATTTGGGGTAAGTAAAACCGAAGTCGGTCAAAAGGCATTGGAAGAGAATTGGATAAATCTTAGACAAGAGTTATACGAAAACGGTAAAACTAAATTTTTAGAGAATAAATCAAACCAAATAGCAGAATCCGAAACCAGCCAGTTAGACAAATGGAGAGCTATTCAAGATTTGACAGACATTTATCTCGACGAGATCAATAAGGATCCATCACTTAAACAGGTTCATAAATTGTATATTGTGTCTAAAATCATTAAGATTGCCATTGAAGGTGAAAGAATAGTTCTTGGATTACCCAACACTGTTCTACCTAATCGATTAACTACTAGAGAAGAACGTCAAGAATTATCACCAGAACTAATCCAAGAAATTGATAGATTATTTTTAATTAACAAAGCGCTTACTTGATATTGTTTATTTTTATTTGTAAGACACCGACTAACTTCATTATGTATTCGTCTAATTCCAACAAATTTGCTTCCTTGAAACTGTCTCTTTTGACTTCATACACTTTATCGTGGGTTACAAAATATAAAACAAAGTCGTTGTTTGTTAGAATGCTGGCAAGGGTTCCTTTGAAGTATTCAAACTCTTTATTGTCATAGGCTAAGGCACAAATATCATTTTTTAGTTTACTAAGCAACTCACCTTGTCTTTCATAAAAGTCTTTATCAACGTGGTTTTTATTAAATACAACGTAAAATATCATTTTTGGCGTTACTCGGCTGTGTAATATGCCTTCTACAGTGGATTCCATTTCCCAAAGTGTTTCTACAACTTCTTCTTCCCTTTTAGGGAGAATGGCACCGTGTACTGGTGTACTTCTTTTTTTATGCCACGCACTAAGCATTTTCTTTTTATCTGCCACTGACAAAATCCCTTCCGCAGTCATTAAATCAAGTCCTTCTGCTAAAGAATCTAGTAAGCTCTTCTTGTGGGTATCCTTTAACCTTCCAATAAGTCTATATTTTTCTTCCTTAGTTAAATCTGTCCACTTTTCAATAATAGAACTAAGTTCCTTTACTTTATCTTCTGAAAGTATTTTGCCACCTTCGTCACCAAGAACCCTCTCGATAATTGACCAAAGTTTAGTAATTCGATCTCCCGGATCTTCATAAGACTCAAATAGTCGATACGATCTTAATCCACTTATCAAACGAGCGTTATTGTCTTTTTTAACAGTATCGTACTGCTTTTGTAGAGCTACTGGATCTCTTAATGAAACCGGGATCTTGTTTGATAATCTATTACTTCCACCAATACCTAGTGCACTTAATTGATAACTACCACTTTTTATACGTATTCCCCTCGAAGTTGTAAGCGATATAAGGTCAAGAATTGTATTTAACTCCTCTTCATATTTTTGAAATTCTTCGGTCTCTTTTGAAGGTATTTCTTGCACCAAATTACCCTTCTCATTTTTATCTGTTAGAGTTGCTTCAAAACTAAACGATACCTCTAGTTCGATATCTGATACTTTTTTGAAATTGTATCTATCTACAGAAAAATTCCAACCTTCACTAAAAAAGGGATTTGAATTGTCCTCGTCATTTACCAGTTCCACTAATAGGTCTACATTAACGATATTCATTATAGGTAAATTATACTGCGATTGAGGTAAAATACGGATATAGAGGGTAAAAAAATGAATAATCAATCACCAGCGCAAAATAAATTTATATCGCACTTGTTAAAACGCGATCCTAAACTTGGCGAAAAAGATATTCCACCTCTAGTAAATAGTTTCAAGCGATTTGTAAAAGTGGTTCAGAAAATCTATACCGAACCCCAAGCCCAAATAATAATCAAAAATAAAAAAAGGATTATTACGACAGATATTAAAGAGTTTAAGAAGGTTTTTGACAAAGATAATCCCAAACAAGATTTACTTGATACATTTAGAAAATTTCATAAATCTGTAACCAAAGATAAATATGGAAGATAATGAACCAAAATATAATCGTGTTGTAGCTTATATCCGAAAATCGTCGGAAGATAATAAAGAAGGTGAGGCTAAAAAGCAGTTAAATTCTCTTGAATATCAAAATGATTTTGTTAAAGAAGCAATAAAGAAATATAAACTTGAACTGGCAGGGCCAATTTTTGAAGACACTAAAACCGGATACGAGGCATTCGTGCGCGACGACTTTGCTAAAATGCTCGACTACTTAAAAGACCATAAAGACGAGATCGACGGCATTGTGTGTACTGAAATTAGCCGTCTGGCACGAAACTTTGCCGACGGTGGAATGATTCTGTGGTATTTACAAAACGGAACAATTAAAAGAATTTATACTCCCACAAAAGTATTTACTGATTCTTCCGGAGATCAGTTAATGGTCGCTATTGAATTTGCTATGTCAAAGAAATCAAGCGACGATACGGGATACAGAACGATAGAGGGTATGAAATCAAAAGCAAGGGTAATGAAACACCCTGCAAGACCTGCAATACTAGGTTACTTTACCGAAGGAAAAATTGGGCAAAAAAAATGGATTATTGATCCCAAAAAAGGGCCATTAGTTAGACAAGTCTTTGAACAATTCGCAACAGGAAAATACACTTTTGATCAAATAGCAGATTATGCTTTTAATATCGGACTTAAATCAATTAACAAGAAAACTATTATTGGAAAAATTTCTAAAAACACTTGGAGAAATAGATTGAGTGACGTTCAATACACAGGTATTTTTGAAAGCGACGGAGAAAGAATTGTAGGTGAATATAAACATTTAATAGACACTCCACTTTTTTATCGTGTACAAGAAATTATTACCGACCACGAACACCCAAAAACTACCCACCTAGATTACGCATATTCGGGAATGTTTAAGTGTGGCCTATGTGGTGGAATGCTTTCAGGAACACACAAGAAAGGAATTACTTATTACCGGTGTGGTAAACGGAAAACCCCTTGTAAAGATATTGCTCGAATTACTTATATCCCCGAAAAACAACTTGAAGACAGTCTAATGACCGCTTTTGAAAACATAGAAATAGATCAAGATACTTGGAAAGCAGCACGAGAATATGTCGCTGAAATAAATCAACCTCAAAAACTCGATATTAAGAAACAAATTCGAATGATAGGAGAAAAGATTTCGGCAGAGCAAAATACCCAAATAAATGTAGGTAGACGATTTTCAGCGAACGAATATACAAAAATAGATTATGACCGACTTATGGAAGATAGCCGTCGTAAAGAAGCCTCGTATCGAAACACGATTATTAAATGTGAGAATATCGTAAACGAACTCGACGAACTTATGTATCAATTCCTCGACAACATTAAATATGTCACTAAAAAGTTGAGACTAGCATTACCAGAGAACAAAAGAGAAATGGTTGATATTTTTTGTGAGAACTTGGAGTGGAAAGACGGAAAAGCCCTATGGGACTGGAAGAAACCGTATTTTATAATCGCAAATCGACCAAAAAATTCAACAGTGCTCCCCCTCTAAGATTCGAACTTAGGACCAATCGCTTAACAGGCGAGCGCTCTACCACTGAGCTAAGGGGGAATGTGGTCAAAAAACCATTTCAGATTTTCAAAAGTACAAAGGGATTATAGCATTAAAATCACCTCTAAAATATCCTTAACAAAAACTACCTATATCACGAAAACCGTCTCTTAATGGGGACAATTTTTGCTAATTCAACATGCCAATCACCATCAAGAAACATCGGCTCTGACATCTTGGGACATACAGACACTTCCGCTGTACTCATAGATGATAATATTGGCTGACCAAAGTCAAATCGAGTTTTCGGATGTCTAGTATTTAAGACTCTATTGTGAAAATCAATGTCACAATTTCCATAGGGCCTACCGCATGTATTACAAACATTTTCACCCTTACCCATATTGTTATTTTTTCAATAATCTATAATAAAATTTTTTCTTTCCTTTTGCCTTTGCTTCTTTTTTCCTTCCTCTATTTGTAGATTCCACAAAAGGAAAGCCCTTTTTCCCCACGTTTCCGTCAATTGCAATACAATACGGTGCAGTGAACCTATCATCAGGAACCCCGGATCCAGGCCCTTGCACCATCAAAATCCTAAGTCCTTTCTGTGGTATTTCAATGCCTAACACTCTATCAACGCCATTTACCGTGTTACGCAAGGTAATGTCCACCCTTGCTCCAATTCGGTGAAAATGTTTAACTATTCGTTCTTCCATTAAATTAAAAGTTATACCACTATAATCACATCTCCCACACTTCGGAATCTCTTCTCCAATATCCGGACACACCAACCCACTCTGCGCTTTTCTAACAGGACATTCCCCCGCCCATACCTCATCTATGGTCCCATGTCTTGAACTCATATTATTCAAATGCCCCACCACTTCATCCGCCGTCGATTTTGGTATTGTCACATATCCTTCACGATATCCATAGTTCATATATTTATCTTTTTTCAATAAACTTACCTTCAACTATTTTTTCGGGAGAGTTTCCAATTTGATCCGGAGATAAAGGCTTACTCGTAATCGAATTAGGTATATCCCCTACAATTCGAGCAAACGCTGCCTTGGTAGAAGCAAATTCTCTTGCTGAACTTTCGCCCAATATTTTTCTTTGAGACTCAGAAGCCAAAGTCATGATCCCACCCAAAAATTTCGAGGCAGCCGTATGTGCATTCAACTCCAGGGAAAATGCTGATAACAAGGCCACCTGAGCCGAAGAATATGCCTCAGCCATCAAGGGTTGATTCCCCCACCCAGCCATCAAAACATTACCCGCAACAGTAATAACCCCAGGCAAGGTCTGTCTTATTCGATAACTTTCCGAAACACTATTAACCATCCTGTCGACCTTCTGTAATTCTTCAAGGGACATCAAATCTCTCGGGTCAGTTGTATTTGAAAACTTTTTCAATCTTTCTGCCAACTCTTCCAATGCTTTGTTCACACCCGGAACACCTTCTTTAGTCACTCTTTGTGCTTCTTGAAGTTTACCTTTCAACTCCTCCATTTTTAAAATAACCAACTGGTTATTAGAAGCATTTTTTTCAAACATTTCTCTTGCCTTAATAGCATTATCTCTCAACTGTGGCATTATTCTTGCCGCCGCCAACCCGTCATTTATTGGTTCACGAATTACTTCCATTCCTGAAATAAACAAAGCCATTGTCTTACTTTTTTCTCTAGTTTCTTTATTAAATCTTGCCCTTAATCCCGAAACATCAAGTCCGTTAATCGCCTCCCATAACCCAACGGCCCCTCTTGTCAAATTACTCAAAAACTGATCATTCATCCATTCTTCCGGCCTATCAACACTCCCCATCTTACCATCACTGGGAAAAAGAGCACTTCTAAATATATTCATCCCTTGAACCGCTTGTATTTGTGAAAAGGTCGCTAATTCTGCCGCCTGGGCAATTGCCTTAACCGGAATACTCCCTCCCACGCCGCTTTCTGTTGGAATGATTCGATTATCACTAAGCCCAACCCCTTTTCCTCTCCTAATTGAATCTTTTAATGGTTTATTTGCACCTATTGTTGACTGAACAAGTTGATATATTTCTGGTTGTGCAATCTCAATACCCCTATACACTTCATTTTGAATTTGATTTTCCCCTTTTCCACCACTTTCAATTTTGTTTCTTCCCATATTTTTTAATTAAAATTATAATTGTTAATTAATTTTTCTAATTCCTCTTGCTCTTTTGCCATAGAAGCAAAACCCTTTTTCCAATTTCTACCTTCTGTCAAAGCACCCAATTGTCTTTCAACTTTCCTTCCCGCCGTCGCAATTCCTCCAACATGAAACAAATCAACACAATGCGCCAAAAATATTAGTGATCTACCGGGAATAGCATTCTCAGTTATCCCTTTCATAATGGCTAGTCTTCCAACCAACATCTGCGATCGTAGGGCCACTGACTTCAAAGCCGATCTACTTCTATTGTTTCTAACTATCTGCTCAGCCAACCATTTTTCGGGAGAACCATTTTTTCCCTCTTCCAACATAACCTTTTTTGCTTGATCTCGGGATAAAACCGAACTTATCCCCGACAACAACTCTGCTTCCACCATCGCCTCAACTGAAGCTACAGCCAATTGGTTAATTGCTTCAAAACCTGGCAAATTTACCTGCCACAACACTGGATCAAAAAACAAATCATCCAACACTCTGGCAAAACCTTTTTTTTCAGGTCTATATTGCTGAATAGACTCACCAGCTTCACTTTCCCAAAAAACTTGTCTAATTGGAGCCGTATTTATTTCCACCGCTCTTACGGGACCAAATTCAACATAATCTCCTTCCCAATAATTTTGTTGAGGTAATGAAATATTCTTTGTCAACTCCGCAACCGCCTCTCTAACCTCTGGTGCAACTTCAGCCAAACTCTTATGCGTTTCGTTCTCTAATGTTCCCCAAATTTCATTATGACCACTAAAATCGACCTCTGGCGGAGCATGATTTATTGTTGCCATTTTTACCAAAACAGCTGGAAAATTTGAAGGAGCAATTTCCAACAATGCCTTCTCTGGCGGTTTTTCACTTCTAAATATTTGTTCTTTTATTTCTGGTGGCAAATACGCTTCTGGATCATACAGCCATCCGATATCTGCCTTAGTTTCAACAACAACTGGCTCAGGAACAGTAAATAATGACAAACCTCCCTCTTTAACCTCTGGCAAAGCCACATTATCCGGCATCTGAAACACACCTCCCACATTTCCTTCTTTTGTGTTTGTCATATTTTATTTAAAACTTTAATTTTTATTTTATAAATGCAAGTCAGAGAAGATCGGGGTGTGGGGTTTGGGGGGTGTTTTTTTGTTTTTTTTGGCCTTCAGCCCCTGGGAGGGGGTTTTACCCCCCTCCAACCTCCCATCCGGCCACCCACTCCAGAGCGGCCGCCGCCCAATCTAAGGCGGTGGCAAAAACCTTCAACACCCAGGCCAGGTATGGCCCGAGATTGAAGATAAATGACGGCGCCGCCGTAAAGACAAAACCCCAGGGGGTTTCATCGATCAACGACGGGTTGTCGACAGAAAAGGACCAAAAAAGCAGTCCTCCAATCCCGAAAACAAATCCACTTACCCCCTCAATTATTTCCCTGAGAGGGTCCTTTCCGGACTCCTCACGGAGTAAAACAATCACCAAACTGATCGCCAACGTGCCGATCAATCCAATAATTGTAAACCAAACCGGCCATCCCGTAAGGGCGCCGATAACAACCAACAGGGAAATTAATCCCTGTAAGATGTTCAAGAAAACCACCATGGTTTTCCTCCTTTCTTTTACACGCAACCCGAATTGGTTGACATGAATCAATCTTGGTTATTTCAAAACTGATTCATGCCAACCTTTTCTTCTCTGACTTGTTAAAGTGCTCTTTGGCTTTCGCCAAAGACCAAAAAAAGGCCTCAACTTGACCCGAAGCTTTATCGGGTTTTATTAAAGGCCTCAAATTGTTTCATACATGGGCTTAATGCCTCTTTCTGAAACATAGAGAAATATACATCACAAATGTGTATAAGTCAAGCTTTTTTGTCCTGTTTTAATATCTTTATAAGATTTTCTTATATCTATTGTCCCAAGGCTGCGTTTATCGGACCAAGATAAGTATTCCTCACGTGTTGTCTCATCACCAATGGCCAAAAAGCCCCTGCCAAATATAATTGTCCTTTTGCCATCTCCAACTCAGGACCGGCAACACCCATTTTTTTCAATTGCTTAATCTGTCTTTCAATTTGTTTTCCAACCTCCTCCGTCACTTTATTTACTGCCATAGCTCCAATTTTTTCAATCTCAGTCAATCTTTCCTTCAAAATTTCTCGTACCGACATATTTTTATCCTGACTAACCGGAATTCTATCATCTAAAGATAATCCTTCATTTATCAACAACAAGACACTATCCTCTACTTTTACCTTAGCCACCCTTTCTGTTTCTTTTGTCAGCTCATCCCTCGTTATTGTTTCAGTGCTTACTCTTTTTTCAGAGTAGCGCGTCTTTTTCCCATGTCTAACAGCTACAAGTTCATCCTTACTCTCTGACCTTGTATTGTATTGTGTTCGCCCCACCACCGATAAACTTTCGCCTCCAGAAACTAATCTAGAAAATTTTACTCCGTTACTTAAAGCAGTTAACCCCTCAAGACAAGCATTTAACTGTTTTTTTATTCCCTCAGCCTGGTCGCGTGAAATCCTTCCATTTTTATCAAGCACCGCACCCAATGGTGGATCCGGATACATTAATATTTCCGGGTGAAGCCTTTTGTATTCTCTAAATTTTTCAGCATCTGTTTGCACCCTAGGCTTTGGCACATCCGACATAGATACCTTCACTCCCACAACAGTCGATGTGCAGCTCTCATACACATTCTTGGCCATTGCCACCAAAAACGACGAATTCCCTACAGCCCTCACATCACCTCCAACTGGTTTCAAAGCTACTTCCGCAAAGATCAATTTCCCAGGAATTGGTTCAGTGTGAAGATACTGCACCATCTCATAAACCCTTCCACCAACTCTAAAATGTGACAAACCTGCACGCGCTAACTCTGGACAAAGTTTTTCCTCTCTTGCTCCATTTTCTATCCCTAAAAATGCCTGACTAAACATTTTCGTGCTTTCGTCAACATACCTTTCTTTCTTGCCTGCCAAATCCATTCCCCCTTCTACCCATCTCTCCACAGTCTTGTCAAAATCTCCTTTGTACAAATCTTTTGCTCCAATCTTTACCGGCAAAACATTACCATTTCCTGACTCTTTAAAAATAGGGTTATTAGCCAAAAAAACAGCCAATATACCCGCCATAGCCTCAGGTCTTTCTACCTTCTTCCTCTGAACCGCAACTTCTCTATTCATAACACACAACAAATATATATAAGTGACTGTTTATACATCAGCCTTACTTGCTTGTCAATACAATACATATTTTATATAGGGTAAATATATATACCTTTTACGACAAAAAATGTCGCATTGGATTTAGGTAATATTCTTCAACATATTTCAAATACATCGCCGGCCAAATACTCATCAGATTTTTTATTGTCTTTTCGTAAATATCCATTTCCTCCCGATTAAATCTCCTCGATTTCCTCATGCTTTCTATCAACAAAGTTCCCACCTTTTTTGAACCATTATCAATACTCACCAAATTTCTAGAAATTGTAGTTCCCATTTCATATGTTATGTGCTGAAGTATCTCCCCAACCGTTTCCTCATTACCATTGTACAAAACCACCTCATGACTTCCTATCTTACCCCCCATAATCCAATACATCAAATCTATCATTACTCCGTCATCTCCATACTTTCTAAAGTCGTTAATCTCTATCCTGGTCATTCCCTCAGAGTTTGTTTGCCCCCTAAACAAATCAGTTGTTTCACCAAAAACTCTTTTCCGACTTTTTTGTTTGGGTCGACGAATAACCATTTCAGCCACAAATCTCCCTTTATCCTCCTCCAATTTATTCACCATCTTTTCAGATAACTTAATGTCTTTCGCCGGAATTGTCATTGTCATGGCAATTTCTTTCATCCCCTTGCTTACCTTCTCGACTAACCCAATCGCTTCTTCATTCAAACTAATCTCACCTCCTTTATCAAAAATTACAGGCAAAATAGCTCCTGGAAATGAAATTTGCCTTCCTGAAAAATCTTCGTAAGCAGGATACACTCCTTTCCACGATTGTCTTTGTCTTGTTTTGGAATCATCCTTTGCCAATTGTGGGCCCTTTTTTTGTTCTCTAATATACCCTCTCGGCACTACCCGAACACCTGCCAAACACACCTTCCCCCCACTGGGAGATTCTATTGGTAGCTCGATTCCCGTAGATATCATTTCCACCCCAAAGACTTTATCTACAAACCCTAATCTTTTTCCTTCTTTGCTTTTTCCAACACCCTCCCACAAAGCACCAAACACATTCTTTCCATTTTCCAACCAATTCTTTGTTTCCACTGGCAAATCCCTAATTTTTCTCCCAATACCAAAACGAGCCCTTTCCACATACTCACCCAATGGTGATAATTTCTTGAAATCACTTCTTAAAAATGGATTTATTTTTGATAAATGCACCAAATCTTCCCCAGGAATCTTTGCAGTTATCTCTCCAAGTTTCTTCTGACTAGAAATTTCCCAACCACTTTCAGGAGCTGATTCATGTCCACGTCTATAAGCCATTAATTATCAAAATTCTAATGCTTCTTTATACCTCAAAGCACATCATTTGTCAACTATATTTTTTTATTATAAGCTAGTTTATTTCCTATCCCCTGTCGGTTGTGCCTTAGTTATTCCTGCCACATTCCAACCCCCTGTAATCTCAGTTTGTTCATGGTGACAATCCTCCCCCGTATCTCTTCCTGTATGCCTTGCCTTCAATTTCCCTCCCTCTGTCAGATGAGCAGTTTCATCTACTTCACAATCAAACAATCTTGGCTGTTCTTCTTGTTTTCTCATACTTATATTATATCTTACCTACTTCTTCTCCTTACTTCTTTATCAATAACTGCCTGTTTAACTCTCTCTGTTGCCACAACCACATCAACAGCTTCAGAAATTCTACCTAAAAATCCATTTTTTCTTGGCTTCATTACCTCATCCTGATTACTCAAGACTTCGCTCCAGCCAGTTCCATTTCTTCCCGCCCTTTTTCCTTCAATTTTAAAAATTGTCATTAATTTTCTTAAACTTATAATCAAAATTTTAATGATGCCTGCGAAATATTTGTTTTTTGTGTGTGTTTGTTTTTTTTGTTTTTGCCCTTGGCCGTTTGGTGGAGGGGTATAAATACCCCCCCACCTCACCGATATACTTAGTCAGGATCGCCGGCGCCGGCAATCCTCGACAATCCTAATTCTCTCTCTTGAACTTCAAGAGAGATATCCGATTCTTTGGTTTTTGCTAGCATCTTTTCTCTGCAGCTTTGAAAAAATTTACACCCAGAACAATTATTTAACGGACATTGATCTGGTTTTCCAGGAGTTTTATTTTTTGTCATCATCGTACCTTCCCAGCATCTAGTTTTCGATTGTGCAATTCTTTCAATTCGGCATCTGATAACGACTTTCCAGCCCGTGCCAGCTTCTTTTGTTTCTGTTCCAATACTCTGATTCTCCTAAGATTACCATCCTTTGAACACATGCTATTATCCTTTTCTTGTGGGCAAGTATTATTTAATCCACTCACATTGAGTAGAACCCAATCAGTTCACAATCTTTCAATTGTGCTCTCATCGGGCCCACTCAATCACAAATATTTCGCAGGTTTTTAAAGTACTCTTACTTCCCGCCAATGTGATTGCTATGTATCTCACCGCAGTCTTGTAAGATACTTCTCAGTCTATCACAATGTCTTATAATATCAAGGAGTCAAATACACATTTATTGCACACATTTTTATGCTTTACTTGTGATAAACCCGACCAAGTCTCTTTAGTAACAAACTCTCTTCCCCAACAACTACTTCCTCTTTTTCTTGTCTCCGTCTCAACATTCCCGCTACATCTACCCTTAGCAACCATTCTTGATTTTCCAAGCTTCCTTCTTCAATCGGTAATCTCCGTCTTCTTATGGCATGATCATGACACAACACGGCTACTGGCATTGCTTCCATCTCCGGATAGGCATATCTGACAAATCGATTTCTATTTTCTTTTGGAACAATTCCATTTAAACACAAATAAACCCTCCCCTTCTCTTCAACTCCAATTTCGTTACAATCCTGACAATTCAACTGAGACAGTCGTTTATTAATTCTTGATTCTATGTTGCTACTCTATCACGCACCCGTCCGCTTTTTATCTATATACCTCTTTTCGAAAAGCCACCTCTACAACCTTAATTCTCCTTGCCTTGTTATCCACCTCAAAAATCAATCTCAACTTACCCATTCTCAATCTGAAATAATCCCCCAGTTCACCACTTAGTTTTTTAACATTGTTATTGTTCAGATAGTTGTTCAACAAACTAGCTTTAAGAAAAATTCTTTCGGCATCTTTTTTTGATAGTTTTTTAAAATCCTTTTTTGCCTCATCAGAAAAACCTATTTCAAAGTTTAACTTCATATTCTCTAGCCAAATCTTCCAAACTGGTAAAACCTTTACCTCTGCCTTCTTTTTCCAACTTATAAACCAACTGTTGATCCTCCCAATCCTCCAGCTTTTCTAAGATAGTTTTAAATTCCTTCATACTCAACACCACCGCCTGCGGTTCAGATCTCTGAAAGATATACTTCATACCTTTTTTCTGAACATCTTTTAAAAAGCTGATAGCGTCAACCCGCATATCAGTTACTGTACTTATATTATCTTTGCTTGGTATAAACATAACATTAATATAACATTTTCGTAACGTTTTTACAATAGCCCTTCTGTAGGGGCGCTGCTAGCCAGCGCCCTAAAATCACTATATAATGTTTCTATGTCTGATATTGCTTCGCTTTGGAAAATTTTAGAAATCCGTCTACCTCAAGAAAACGAGTTCACTCCCGAGTCCATGTCTTCTCTTCTAAGCAACTTTGTCCAAATGAGCCACAAATCATTTTTCAACCGTATCTTTGGCAAAAAAACAACCATCACCTCCTTAGAAATCGTTCTTCTCGATGGACAAATTCATTTCTATGTCACCATTCCCGCCGCCAATTTCGAGTTTTTTCGTGCTCAAATCCTCGCCCAATACCCCACCGCCATCACCAAAGAATCAAAAGACTATTTAGATAGATTAGTGGATAAAAGCGGAGTAAACAATTTTTCGGAGCACAGCGAACGCGAAGGCGTAGCCAAGCCCGTAGGTAGCGAGCACCGCAAAAATTCGTTTACAAACGAATTATCCATGAGCCAATTAACTCTTGCCCGTCCCTATACCTACCCCCTCAAAACCAACCGTGATTTTCGTGACACCGACCCCCTGGCCTCAGTTCTTTCTCCCCTGGCTCGCTCCGCCCAATCCCAAGATTTTTTTGTTTACCAAATTCTCCTTTCCGCCCCTCCAAAAAATTGGCAATCGTCAATTATCTCCGTCATTCAAAACGGCATTGTTGTCGACAAGGAAAAAGGTTTTCGCCAAGCCCATCCCGACAAACAAGTTTTCGAAACCAAAATTCAATACCCTGGTCTATTAACCCAGATAAATCTTCTTAGTAACAACCCTTCGCTATTAAACTCCATTTCTTCCTCTTTTGGTATCTACACCTCCCCCAGAGGCAACTTTATCAAGCCCTCTTCCCCCTCCTTTCTATACAAAAGAAACCTCAAAAAATCAATTTTTCATCGATCTTTTTTACCCGGTCTTTCGACACAAATTTTGAATGTTGAGGAACTTTCTGCTCTTTGGCATTTTCCCACCTCGCTCACCAAGCTCCCCAACATCGCCTGGGGCAAAAATCTTTTCTCTGACCCTCCCGAAAACCTTCCTGCCGCTACTAATCTCGACGACGCCGCCAAGGAGAAAATCACCTTTTTTGCCAAAACCGAATTTCATAATCAAGATACCATCTTTGGCATCAAAGAAGGTGAGGATCGCCGCCGCCACACCTACATTATCGGAAAATCTGGTACCGGAAAAACCACCCTCATTGCCAACATGGCCATCGACGATATTCGTAAAGGTCGAGGTGTCGCCGTTATCGATCCACATGGCGATTTGTGCAACACTATTCTCGACTACATTCCCGCCTCTCGTATCAATGATTGTTGTTATTTCAATCCTGCAGATCCAGATTATGTTTATCCTCTCAATGTCCTTGAAGCCCAAAACGAGTCTCAAAAAGAGCTTGTTGCCTCTGGCGTCATCTCAATTTTTAAGAAACTTTACGGCAATGTCTCCTGGGGACCCCGTCTAGAACACATTCTTCGCAATGCAGTTTTAACCCTCGTCAATACACCTGGCTCAGATCTAACTCATGTTGTTGAAATATTAACTCACAAAGAATATCGTAATCAGGTTGTCGCCGGCCTCAAAAACCAAACCCTAAAAAATTTCTGGATTAATGAATATGACCGGATGGATGCCAAATTCCAAAATGAAGCTATTTCTCCCATTCTCAACAAAGTTGGTCAGTTTATTTCCTCCACCAATATTAGAAACACCATTGCCCACCCCAAATCAAAGATTCGTATCGAAGACATTATGAACGAGAAGAAAATCCTTATCGCCGATCTTTCCACCGGAAAATTAGGTGAAGATAACTCTGCTCTTCTCGGCGCCATGTTAATTACTCAAATCCAGCTTTCTGCTATGAACCGCGTTTTCCAAGGCGAGTCAGAACGTTCTGATTTTTATCTTTATGTCGACGAATTCCAAAACTTTGCCACCGAAGCCTTCATCAAAATCCTCTCTGAAGCTCGGAAATTTAAACTAAACCTTATTGTCGCCAATCAATATATGGCCCAGCTTGATCGTCCTATCCAAGATGCTCTATTTGGAAACGTTGGCTCCCTCCTCTCCTTTGTCGTCGGCAATCAAGATGCTTATCTTCTCAGCAAAGAATTTGGCCCAAAATTCCCCCCCGAAGACCTAGTAAAAATTGGAAAATACCAGATTATTTGCAAACTTAGTATCGATTCCGAAACCCAAAATCCTTTTTACGCCACCACTCTCTCACCTCTTTCCTGTAAAAACCAGGGTCGCGACAAACTAATTCGCACTTCCCAAGAACGTTGGGGTAAAGTAAAATAGCTAATGCCAGACACAGAACCTGTTAATATCGTCAACGAACTTAGACAAGAAGTAAAAACGGAAGAAACACTTAGAAAAAGGCATCAATTTAACGCCGTTGCCAATGCCTCCGCCGTCGTTGAACAACATGTAAATAAAATAAATGTCGCCTCCAAAGTTGAATGTGCCTTTTGGGGACTATATTCATACCTAGAGTCAATTTACCCCAACCAAACCCTAGAGCAAATCGAAGACAAAGCAAGTCAGATACTCACATTCGATAGATCAGAAGACCCAGAACTTTTTTTTCAACAACAATCGATAATTCGACAACATCCCAATTCATCCATCATCGGTATCACCGCCCACATTCTCACACAACAAAAAAGAACCAATGAAATTAACCCCAAAATCCTAAATCCTTCACCAGAAATGCTTAAAAACTTCAAAAAAAGTCTCGGCGAACCAAACCCTGAACTAGTCGGCAAAGCCCTCGACCTCGCAACTCACGATAATTAACCTCAAACTCCTTATTCTAACCTTTTTGTGCTCAAGATCACAGCTATTGAATTAGATATCTCACTCTTGCTACACTCATCCATTACTTATTTCTTATATATAAGTATGGCCTTATCGATAGTAGAAGCATTACAAAGAATTTATCAAACAGGTGGATACATCGTCGATAGTAAAGAAGCATGTCAGGACTGCACCTCTCAACCAGCATGTCGTCAAGTTTCAAGAACTGAACACACTAAAATTTCTCCCGGATCCCCAACCTGTCAAAGAGTAACCTCTGCAGAGGCAGAATCTCGAAAGTAATCTTGCCACTCCCTCAATCCATTTCCACCCTCGCTTTGATTTTAAGTTCAATTTGCCCCTTGACAGCATTATAAGACAGTCCTATAGTTATATTAATTAAACATTATTTATTAAAATAAAATGTCAAAAGAAACTATAGGACATAAACCAACCGATACAGCCAATATGCCCGAATTAAGGCGAGATATTATAGAAGCTAGATTCATTCCTCGACTTAATCAAGCCGACTCCATGCTCAATCAGGCTACATACGGTAAAGTAGACTTTATTGCTTCTATCTTAGCTTAAATATTATTCATTAACCCATAACAAAACATATGTCTAAAGAACAATCATTTTTTTACAAAGAAACACCAGCAGGCCGAAATAATCTTCGTGACGAATTTGGTCAAGCCTACACTCCTGACCCTATCACCCCCGTCCAATCTCGCCAATCCCTAATTATTAAAGAAAAATAAACCTATGCCTCCCAGAACCAGTCAAGAACAGCTTAGACAAAGAACAGAGAAAAGAAGTAATCGTTTTCCCGCTCAGCCTCAAACTCAAGCCGAAACTCCGGTTGCCAGGCATGAACGCATTGAGGAAAACCTCCTCAAAATTCCAACTCACATGGCATCTGAACCAAAACCCATCGGAGATGTTACCTTTCTTGATGTTCGCCAAAGAGCTGGTACTTCAAAAGGAAAACGACCAACACCACCAAAACGTCCTTAACTACGGCTTTTTCCAGCTAGCCCACTTACATTTCGGGTAATCACTACATCCAAAAAACTTTTTTCCACTCTTCGTTTTCTTAATTACCCCTTCCTTTCCACATTCCGGACAGGCAAATCCCGCCATTTCCCTAAACGGTGCCGTATATTTACAATCTGGGAACAAAGAACAGGATATAAATTTTCCAAATCTCCCCACCCTAATCACCAAATCCCCTTCTTTACATAAGGGGCACTTTTCCCCTGTTTTTTCCACCGCCACCTTAACTCTTTCCGCGTGATCTTCCACATTTTTCAACTCTTTTTCAAAACCCTTCCAAAAATCCTTCATCATTTTTCTCCAATCTGCCTTCCCCAAAGCCACCTTATCCAAATCTGTTTCCATCTCTGCTGTAAAAGGCAATGACAAAACCTTGGGAAAATTCTTTGTTAAAAACTCATTCGCCGCTATACCTAAGCTCGTCGGTTTAAACCTACCCTCTTCTCGATCCACGTACTGTCGATTGATAATCGTTGAAATAATCGGTGCATATGTCGACGGTCTACCAATTCCTTGTTTTTCCATCGCCGCCACCAAGGAAGCATCAGAATACCTCGGCATCGGATTTGTTTCGGTTTCCGTTACATTAATTTTCTTCGCTGCAATTTTCTCATCAACTTTTAGTTCTGGCAACAATTGATCCTCATGTTTTTCACCTGAAATTCGGTAAAAACCATCAAAGACAACCCTTAAACCATTGGCTTTAAATAATGCTTCATTATTAATCAGCTCCACACTATTACTCTCCATCTTGGCCACTGCCCCCTGAGTTGCCACTGCCCTCTTCCAAATCAATTGATACAGTTTCAGTTCTTTGCTGTCCAGATTTCTAGGTTCCACCTCTGCCACCTTAGTTGGTCTAATTGCCTCGTGTGCCTCTTGGGCATTTTTAGAATTATTTTTATATACCCGAACAGTAGGCGATAAATACTCACTACCATATTCCTTTTCAATAAAATTTCTAAATTCTCCCACTGCCTTATCCGATAAATACACCGAATCAGTTCGGTGATAGGTAATCAAGCCTTGTTCATATAATCTCTGAGCCAAAGTCATTGTTTGTTTACCCGACCAACCAAAACGCCTCGCTCCGGCTTGTTGCAACTTCGAGGTTGTATACGCCGGTAAAGGTGATCGACTCACTTCTCTCACATTCACCCTTGCTACTGTGAATTCTTTTTCCAAAGAATCAGTAAATTTTTTTGCCTGTTCCTTCGTCGAAAATAGAGACTTTGAGTAGCTATATTCACCATCAAACAAGTTGACCTTAGTACTTTCAATAAAATTTTTGCCCTTTATTTTTTGTAATTCAGCCTCAAAATTTTCTCCTTTTTTGAAACTAGCCCCAATCCTGAAAAATTTCTCTCGGGAAAATGCTTCAATCTCTCTTTCTCTTTCACATATTAATCTCACCGCCACAGATTGCACCCTTCCTGCCGACAAACCACGACGAACCTTTCTCCACAAAACTGGCGACAAGGAATACCCCACCACTCGGTCCAAAACCCTTCTTCCTTGTTGGGCATTAACCAAATCCATATCGATCTTTTTTGCCTTACCCAAAGCCTCTTCTACAGCTTCCTTGGTAATTTCGTGAAACACCACTCGTGAAATTTTATTCTCATCAACCTTTTTCTTTTGCCCTTCAGTCAAAAGCCATTTTACATGCCAAGCAATTGCCTCTCCTTCGCGGTCAGGGTCGGAAGCCAAATAAATTTCATTTGCCCCTGCCGATAATTTTCCCAATTCAGACACCACCGCTTTCTTTTTTGGATCAATTACATAATCAACCGTAAATTTTTTTAAATCAACTCCCATCTTACTACTCGGCAAATCTCGAAAATGTCCCACCGTCGCCATCACCTCAAAACCACTCCCCAAATATTTAGAAATAGTTCTCGCCTTAGTTGGCGATTCCACAATTAATAGCTTTTTCATAAAATACAGTCTACACCCTTTATAATTGCCTATTGTAACATTACCCCTCTGCTTGTCCGTCCAGAGCTTTAACCAAGGTAAGTCAGGTCGTCCACCTCCAGCAAAGGTGTCGCCCCCTGTTTTATCAACCAATTTGTTGCCCAACTTCCCTCATCAGTTATTCTCCCAGGTACACAAAAAACATTCTTCCCTTTATCAATAAAATTCTCTGCCAAAAGAATTGTCCCACTTCTTTCACCACCTTCAATTATCACCAATAAATCGGAATATTCAGCGATTTTATCATTAAGTATCTGAAAATTATTTCCCTCAAAAACTCGGCATCTTATCTTTAATTCCTGACATTTTTTAAAAATTTCACTATTACAACCAGACACCCTAATTGTCACAATTTCCAAATCCATAACTCTTAATTCATAATTCTTAGTTAACAATTTATTTATTACCTCTTTTCCGTAATTACTCATTTTTCTACTTCCCACCACCGCCACCTTTTTCATCAACGCACCTCCCCTTCCACATATCTTGGTACTAAAGTTTCCGGCTCATTAAACCATTCCTTCAAAATATCCCCCACAATTGGAGCTGCCACATCACTTCCCTCTCCTCCTCTTTCAACCAACACCGTTATCGAAATCTGCGGACTATCTGCCGGGGCAAAAGCCGTCAACCAGGCATGAGTATCATGACTAC
>JAHISL010000026.1 GCA_018818185.1 Patescibacteria group bacterium
GAGAGATTTTTTACGACTTTTTGGTTGCTATTAATTCCAACACAATTGGGGAGACATTTTTGGCTTAAAGAAAGTAGTGTGATGGGGGTGAGGGTGGATTTTTTATCAATAATTTTTTATCTAACGGATATTGTTTGGTTGGTTTGGATTGGATTTGGAATTAAAAACAAAAAAAATAGTTCGAAAAAAGTAATTAGCAACTTGTTTAGTTTTCAGAATTTTGTTTTGTTGTTGTTTGTAGTGGTAAATGTAATTTTTGCAGAGGCAAGGTGGGTGGCGATTTATAGATGGTTGAGGCTGGGACAATGGTGGTTAACTTGGCAGATGGTTCGAAAAAATAAAGCGGAAATGAAGGCATTGTTGAAAAAAATTGTGCCTATCTGGATAATTTTTGAGGCTTTTTTGGGGTTGGCTCAGGTGGTTAAGGGAGGAAGTCTGAATGGGGTTTTGTGGTGGCTTGGAGAAAGAAGATTTGTTTATGGTGGAATAGGAATCGCTCAAATTAGATTGTTTGATGAGGGGTGGATTAGGGCTTATGGAACATTTTCCCACCCAAACTCTTTGGCGGGTTTTTTGTTGTTGGTTTGGTGGTGGTTTAAAGAGACGAGAAGGGAGAACGGTGAAAACAAGATGGGGAAATTGTGGTATTGGGTGGTTAATTGGTGTGCAATTCTGGGAATAATATTGGCGGGAAGCCGAACGGTGTGGGGATTGACAATATTATTTTTAATAATTGATCAATTGCGAGCGACGAAATTTGAGTTGAAAAATAGAAAGTTTAGAAGACAGTTGATGGGAAAGAGTTGTTTGTTTTTGGGGATTATTTGTTTGGTTTTGGGGGTGGTGAGTATAAATTACAGAGTGAGTGATTTTTTGGGTGGATGGGATGTGGACAGCTTTAAAAAAAGAGAGATGCTGGCATTGTCGGCGATTAAGATGATTAGGAGCTCTCCCCTGTTTGGAGTCGGGGCAGGAAATTTTGTGGTAAATTTGCCTAAATATAGAGTGGGAAATTTTTATTGGATGCAACCGGTTCATAATATATTTTTGTTGGCTTGGAGTGAAATTGGAATTTTGGGATTAATTGTTTTTTTAGTATTAGGAAGCGAGGAAGCAAGAAAAATTGATTGGAAAAAGAGAATATTTTTTTTGATGATAGTGTGTTTGACGGGGATGATAGATCACTATTGGCTGACATTGCCACAAAATTCTTGGTTATTGGCAATATTTTTAGGGATAATTTAAGGTAAAATTGAATAATGTTTAAAAGGTTGGCGATGAATACGGTGGTTCAGGTGCTAGGTAAGGCAATTACAGTATTGGTTTCGCTAGTAACAACTGGAATATTAACGAGGAAATTGGGTAGTTTGGTTTACGGTCAATATATTCTGATTACTTCCCTATCGCTTTTATTTGATTCTTTGGCAGATTTTGGGACGTCTATTATCGGGGTGAGAGAGGCGGCAAAAAAAAGTGAGGAAAAAGAAAGAATAAAAATATGGTCAAATGTG
Organism: Patescibacteria group bacterium; assembly: GCA_018818185.1. Taxonomy (GTDB): domain Bacteria; phylum Patescibacteriota; class Microgenomatia; order UBA12405; family UBA12405; genus UBA12158. The sequence goes on from JAHISL010000026.1 coordinate 1,512, forward strand.
GCAATTTTGAGATTGATAATGGCTTTAATCAGTTTGGTTTTAGGAGTTGTTTTTGTATATAGCTGGCCTGACTTTAAAGAGTTGAGAATTGAAGCCTTGCTGGCTTGGTCAATGCTTATTTTTACCTCTTTGGCGGGAAGTTTGGCGGTGGTGTGGCAGACACGAATTAAGATGGAAGTTAAGGTGTTGGTGGAGGTGGCTTTTCCGGTGGTGTTTTTGGGGTGTTTGTGGTGTTTTGGAAGTAACATAAGTTTAATTTGGATATTTGGAATGTATTTAGTGGCAAGAGTCGTGACTTTGGCTTGGGGTTGGTGGCTGGCTAGAGGGTCAATTAATTTTAGATTAATAGATAAGAAGTTGATTGGTAATTTAGTAAAAATGAGCTGGCCGATGGGGATATATCTACTAGTTTTTACGGCTTATGACAGATCAATTGATTCGTTGATGATTGGGAGAATGCTGGGCCCTGACGAGGTTGCTTGGTATGGGTTGGCATATAAAATTTATGGGGTGTTGATTCAACCGGCGTATTTTTTAATGAACGGGGTTTTTCCGATGTTATCGGCCAGGAATGATGGTAGAAAACTTTTTAGGTGGTCGGGCTTGGTCTTGTTTTTAAGTGGAGTGACATTAATGTTGGGAATGTGGTTATTGGCGCCGTTTACAATTTCAGTTTTGGCAGGAAGTCAATTTATGGCTTCGGTAGGAGTGTTGAGAATTTTGGCAGTAGCTTTGGTTTTTTCATATTTAGGTCATCTGGTTGGCTTTACTTTGATTTCAAAAGAAGGGCAAAAAGAGATGTTGGCCTTTGGGATTACAAGCTTGGTGTTCAACTTTCTTGGTAACTTGGTGGCAATTCCCTTCTTTGGGATTTATGGTGCGGCAGGAGTAACGGTTTTAACAGAAGCTTTGTCTTTGTTGTTGATGAGTCTGAGATTGAGAAGGCGTAAATAATTTTTAATATTTGAGATAGTCCCCTGTTTGGAGTAATGACGGATTTAATGTGAAATAAATCAAAGGTACGAACGTATTTTTGATTTATTTGATTTTGGGTTTAGCTTGGCCATAGGGATTTTATCGCGCCATTTTTTTGTTTTATGCCTAAAAAATACATACAGAAACATAACAACAGTTATGACGATTTTTCACGTTCCATGGAGAGGGTTTGACAAGTAATGACACATTCTAGCTAGTAATAACCGCAAATTAACCGAAACATTACCGCAGAGGCAAAGATGCTTTAAAATGGAGACATGGA
>JAHISL010000027.1 GCA_018818185.1 Patescibacteria group bacterium
TTCGTCAAGTTGTTGAGGTTCGACTTCGAGCCATTTAACGTATTCACAACCTTCGTTTTTGTGGGTTTGGGCGTTCCAGGAGCCTTTAGAGCAACGTTGAAGACGGCGGCCGGTACTGGTTTCGGTAACTTCGCCGAGAGGAGCACCGCATTTGGGACAGAGTTGATTATCAGTTGTTGTCATATAGTCTAGATATTAACATAATAAACACTGAAAGCAGAAGGTGGGGTTGATGTATAATCTAAATGTATTAGTAATTAATTTAATTGATGAGTTATGATTTGTTTTTATATAGAAAAGACGGGATTTTAGAACCTTTGAATAAGGATGATGTAGAAAAGAAGCTGTATCCGGAATTTTCTGTTTTTGAATTTAATTCTGACAAAGGTAAATACGCGACGTATTTTCAAGTTTATTTTAGTCAGGGTGCACAGTGGTCGGGTTTTGATTTTACTTTTCAGAGTGAGGATGGTTGTTATTGGGCGAGTTGCCCGTATTCAGTTGACAGGGAAGAGCTGGGGTATTTTAAAAGTGTGGTAAGGGATGTGGCAATTCTGTTGGATTTTAAAATAAATGATCCTCAAATTAGTAAAGAATTGTTTGAGGCCGGAGATTATGATCCAAATGATGTGAGAGGAGTAAAAGCAATTGATTTGGTGAAAGAGGACATGAAGCCAGAAAACATGTCTAAAATTTTAGGGAAGAGGGTACGTTTAACTTATCCGATAATGGAAAATTCTTTAATTAGAAAAGAAGGGTTGGCGGGATTATTATCGTCACCAGAAAAGGGTAAACACTTTGTTTTTTATGTTATTTTTTCGAGAAAACCTATAACATTGGAAGATTTTTATTTAACTTTGGATGATGGACGTTTTTATGCGAGTAAGGTTGAAAAGGGGGAGTCGCTGGAAGAGGTGATTAAGAGAGATATGAAAAAATTGGTTGGTTCGGAAATATATAAGTTGGTCGAAATTGATAAGAACTATGATTTTGCCTTAGACAAAAGAGGCAACAAGACACCAAGAACTAGGCTAACTTTAAAAGTAAACTTTTTTGAGATTGATAAAGTCAAATCAAAATATCCAATGAAGTGGAAAAAAATGGAAACTACTTGATGATGGTGCCAAAGCTGTAGTCACCGTTGATGACCTGGGGGATGCGATGAAGATCTTTAATGTTAAAGACAAAGATGGGAATTTGAGATCGGAGACACATGGTAAAGGCGGTGAGATCCATGACGGCGAGCTTTTTGTCGAGAGCTGTTTGGAATGATAATTCTTTGTATTTGACGGCTTGAGGATATTTTCTGGGATCTTGATCGTAAACCCCGTCAACAGTACTGGCTTTTAGTACCAAACGACATCGGAGTTCATCGGCGTATTGGGCGACGGCCGAATCGGTGGAGAAATTGGGACGACCAAGGCCGCCAGCAATAATGACCATGCGGCCATTTTCCAGGTGGTGCAGACCCTTGTGTTTGATGTAGGGTTCGGCAACTTCTGGTAAGTTGAGGGCGGTCATAAGACGAGTGTCAGTGGCACCATTCCGAAGCAGGGCTTCGCGAAGACCGATACCGTTGATGACAGTGGCCATCATACCCATTGAATCGGCTTCAGTGTGGTCAACTTTTGAATTGGCCTCGCGGCCACGAAAAATGTTGCCACCACCAACGACAATGGCAATTTGGGCAGAAGATTCTGTCTGAATAGTAATTAATTTTCGAGCAACGAGGTCGTATTTATCAAAATCTATGTGATTGTTACCGTTTTCACCAAACAACTCGCCACTGAGTTTGAGAATGACTCGGTGACAATGTTCTGGCATATCTGGGATATATGTTACCAGATATGTTGATATTTAGCGATGGCGAAGATAGAAGTGGGTTATCGCTTTGACAATTAACGAGCCAATTATGGCAATTGGGATAATTGGGTCGGGTTGATTGATGGATGTTTGGTAGGCAAAACCCAGGGATAAAATTGCAATCATGACCCAGATGGCATTTCTTTCGGCAATGGCTTCGTGAAGAATTTCTCGTTCATCTTTTTTAAGGTGAAGGAGAATGTGAATAAAATCGAAAGAAAAAATTAATCCCCAAAGATACATCAGAGGTAGTTTAACTTGGGAATTTATTGGAAGCTTGGGGATGAAAATAATTGGTAAGCTGATAAATACAATATAAAACCAACCTTGCCAGCAATTTGGAGTTAAACCCCAACCGCTGTATTTTCTAGGACTAAACCAACTTACTTTTCCGATCATATTTTGTGTTTAAAAAATAAATAATTTTTCAATTTTAACTTTTAGTATTTGAGAAACATCGTGAGCCAATTTTAAAGAGGGGATGTATTTACCTTGCTCAAGATAAATAATTGTTTCGCGTCTGACGCCAACCTTTTGAGCTAGTTGATCTTGGGTCAAGTGCTGTTTGTTTCGATATTCTTTAATTTTGGTGTGCATAGGTTAGAATTATCTAACAGTGATATGTTAGATCTATATAACATCTTTGTCAAGGGGTGTAAAATTGGGGATGATAAAAATTGAGGATTTTGATTATGAATTGCCGCAGGAGCTAATTGCTCAAGAGGCAATGGAGGAAAGGGATGAGTGTCGATTGCTGGTGGTTGATCGGGTTTTGAAAAATGACGGAGGGATAAAAATTCAAGAAAAATTTTTTAAGGATATTGCTGATGAATTGGGTAAAAATGATGTGTTGGTGCTGAATGAAAGTCGAGTTTTTCCGGCAAGATTGGTGGGAAAAAAGGATAGTGGGGGAAGGGTGGAGTTGTTGTTGTTGAAGAGATTGGGAGAGAAACGGTGGGAAGCAATTTGCAAACCGGGATTAAAAGAGGGCAAGAAATTGATATTTGGTGATTTAAGAGCCGAGGTGGTTGAGGATGGAGACAAGGTTGAGGTTGAGTTTGAATTTGAGGGAGATTTTTTTGATGTATTAAAAAAAGAAGGTAAGACACCGATTCCGCCATATATTCACAATGAAAATGAAAAAAGAATAAGAGAAGACTATCAAACGGTTTATGCAAACAAATTTGGGTCGGCGGCGGCTCCGACAGCGGGATTGCATTTTACGCAGAAATTATTGGATAAGTTGATAAGTCACGGGGTACAGATCGAGAAGATAAATCTAAACGTGGGTTTGGGAACGTTTAAACCAGTAACTGAAAAAAATTTGGAGAGTGGGAAATTACACAGTGAGTATATGGAGATAGGTGAAGAGGTGGCGAAGAGACTTAATTTGGCGAAGAGACAGGGGAAAAGGATAATTGCGGTGGGGACAACCAGTGTCAGAGTACTGGAAAGTATGAGCGATGAGGAGGGGAATTTAGAGGCGGGAAGTGGGGAAACGCAGATTTTTATCAAAGTGCCGTATAGATTTAAGTTTGTGGATTCGTTGATTACCAATTTTCATTTACCCAAAAGTAGCTTGTTGATGTTGGTCTCGGCGATGATTGGAGATAATTGGAGAGAGGTGTATGATTTGGCGGTAAAAAATAAATACCGTTTTTTTAGTTTTGGGGATGCGATGTGGATTCGATAATATGTTATAATTGCCGGAATATTAATTATTAGTTTTTTATTCACTTGAGCTCCTGGGCGAGGCCCGTGTGAGAACAAATAAGGAGAGAAAATGTCAGAAAAAAAAGTAAAAATAAAAACCGTCAACCGAAGCGGTAAAAGTTTGGTTAAAAAAGCTTTGGTCGTTGGGGCAAAGAAAGCCAAGATTATTGATAAGGCAAATATTAAAGATGCTAACGAAAAAATTAAGCTTGAAAAAGCAGCTGCGTTAAAAGAGGCGACTGAGTCGAAGGAAGAAGTTAAAAAAGAAAGTGTAAAAGCCGACAAGAAATACGATTTGACGATTGATGTCAAAGATTTGCTAAAGGCTGGTTGTCATTTGGGACACAAGGTTTCAAAGACTAATCCAAAAGTAAAAGAATATTTGTATATGGCCCGAGAAGGGATTCAAATTTTTGATTTGACAAAGACAATCACAAATTTAGAAAAAGCATGTAATTTTGTTTATAACGCCAAAAGAAATGGTAAACAGATCGTTCTTTTAGGAACAAAGAGACAAGCAAGAGAAGTAGTTCGAAGAGTAGCAATTGATGCTGGAGTGCCGTACATTACCGATCGATGGGTTGGCGGAACTGTATCAAACTGGAGCGAAATAAAAAAGAATGTTAAGAAACTTAATGATATATTGACCGGTTTTGAAACTGGAAAATATGAACAAACTAGTAAAAAAGATTTATCTGAACTAAACAAAGAAAAAGTACGTTTAGAGAGAATGGTTGGAGGTTTGCTCAAACTTGATAAGGTTTTTGACATTATTTTTGTGGTTGACTCTGGTTTTGAGAAAACTGCAGTAAAGGAATCAAGTGAGAAGGGAGTAAAGGTCGTGGCTTTGGTTGATTCTGATAGTAATCCAGAAAAGGTCGATTTTCCAATTACAACCAATGATGACAATGTGAAAAGCATTAGCATAATGGTGGAGGAAATTGGTAGAGCGATTAAGGCTGCAGGAGTTAAATAGTTTATAAAGATAAAATGGATAACAAAAAAATAATTGAATTAGTAAAAAAAATTCGCGCAGAAATGGGTTTGGGAATTATGGAAATTAAGGCGGCCCTTGAAGAGGCGAATGGTGATGAGAAAAGAGCTAAAGAAATACTTAAGGAAAAGGGTTTTAAAAAAGCTGAAAAAAGAGCGGAGAGAGAAACTCATCAGGGAAGAGTGGCAACTTATACCCACAGTACAGGTAAAATTGGTGTGATGGTGGAAATGCTTTGTGAGACTGACTTTGTGGCAAAGAATGAAGATTTTGTGGCAGTAAGCCGAGATCTTTGTCTACAAGTGGCGGCTATGGATCCAAAGGATGCCAAAGAGTTGTTGGAACAAGAGTATATAAAAGATTCTTCCCAAAAAATTAAAGATTTGGTTACAGCTCTGAACGCTAAGTTTGGAGAGAATATAAAAATTGGCAGAATTGCCAGATTTGAGATCTAAAAAGATGTCGAAGGAAAAGGAACCAATTAAGATAAGGCAGACAATTGCTTTAGGTGTGGCGGGTGCGGTTGGAAGTATGGCCGTGCAGTTAAACGCTTGTCCATTAGGTGCTTCACAGAATCCAGTAGCGAATGGAGAAGCGGTTTTTAAAAAGACTTTTTGTGTTGTAGGTGAATTGTTGCGAAGAAAAAAATAATCTAGGTTTGCTAAAATAGACTATGATTAATTTTACTGATGTAAGTGCGAGGATGAATAAGATTAGAGAGTTGTTTGTGAATGATATTGCTTCGATAAGAACCGGAAGAGCGACTCCAGGGTTGATTGAAAATGTGGTGGTGACAGTTTATGAAGGGCAGAAAATGAAGCTTCAGGAATTGGGTTCAATCTCGATTCCCGATGTAAGGAGTATAACTTTTGAGCCTTGGGATCAGGCAATTATTCGAGAGATTAGCAATGGAATTCAAGCGGCAAATATTGGGATGACACCATCAGTGGACGGACAACTGATCCGAATGAGTTTGCCGATGCTGACGGTGGAACAAAGGGAAGATTACGTAAAATTATTGGGAAGAAAACTTGAAGGAGCAAGAGGGATGATTCGTGATGCGAGAGGTGATTTTAGAAAAAAATTGATGGATGCTAAAAATGATAAAACAGTGTCAGAGGATGAATTTAGACGTGACGAGACGGAATTACAAAAAATGACGGATGATTTTGTTGGTCAACTTGAGGAAGTATCAAAAAAGAAAGAAGTTGAGATAAGGGCTTAAATATGGATATATTAATTTTTGTGTTGGCTTTGTCAATATTGGTTTTGGTTCACGAATTTGGTCATTTTTTTGCGGCTAAGATAACTGGAGTAAGAGTTGAGGAATTTGGTTTGGGACTGCCACCAAGAATTGTGGGGAAGGAAAGGTGGGGAACGATCTGGAGCTTAAACTGGTTACCAATCGGTGGTTTTTGTAAGTTGTTTGGAGAAGATCCAGATGAAAAAGGGGCAACAAGGGAAAAGAATTCTTTTTTATCAAAAAATGCTTGGGAAAAAGGTCTGATAGTTTTGGGGGGAGTAATAATGAATATTGTGTTGGCGGTGGTAATTTTTTCATTGGTTTATTCGATTGTGGGAGTGCCTGTGGAGACAGACAA
>JAHISL010000028.1 GCA_018818185.1 Patescibacteria group bacterium
GGTATATTTATCCTTGCTTTAGGTATAATCATCTTTCTAAAAATATATTTTCCAGTTGCCAGGGAAGAAGTTGTCTATCGATTTACTTCCCACTCCCCGGCCTCACAATCCACCAGCCCCATCGATCCCGAATTCTCCATTGTTATCCCCAGGTTAGGTATCAACACCAAGGTAATAAAAAATGTCAATCCTTACAACTCGTCTGAATATCAAGTTGCTCTAACTCATGGCGTTGCCCACGCCAAAGGCAGCGCCCTGCCAGGTTTCTCAGGAAATATTTTTATCTTTGCTCATTCCGCCGCTGATTTGTTCCAAGCCAATCGCTTCAATGCTGTTTTTTATTTGATCAACAAACTAGAAGCAGGGGATAGCATCGATCTCTATTTTCAGTCGTCAAAAATACCTATACTGTTAGTGACAAAAAAATTGTCAAAGGTAGTGATCTAAATTATTTAACCAACAACTCTATCAACAAGCAAAGTCTAACTCTTATGACATGTTGGCCTCCAGGCACTACCCTGAATCGTCTGATTATTCTCGCCAATCGTCCCTAGTTTATTTCCAAAAATTCCCTGTTGCCCCACCCATATCTTTGTATTATTATTAACTAGTTAATAGTTATATATTTAACAACTATAGGGGGGTGAACATATTTGAAAAAAATAATTATTAGCTTATTAACAATCGTCTTTGTTCTTGGTATTGTCACCAGCGCCGCCTATGCTTTATTTAGCAATACTGCAAAGGTTGAGGGTATCACTATCACTACCGGTAGCGCCCTCCTAACTGTCGATGGTGCCAGCGGTACGATTAATGTCAACAAAACCTATTCAGGTTTTTATCCAGGTTTTGCTGACTATGCAAAAGTTACTCTTGCAAATGTTAGTACTGCTCCTATTACCTTGGGTCTGACCCTACAGCTTACCTCTGCTGGTGGTGATTGGGCAGCTCTAAAAGATGCTTTCCAAGCCAGAATCATAGATGATGCTGGAGTTGACAAAACCGGCTGGAAAACTTTCAGTGAATTGAATGCTTCTCCCGTCTATTTTGGTTCACTTGCTGTTGGTTCAAGAGAATATAAAGCCGAAGTAAGAATTCCCTCATCATTTGGTAATTCAATTGCCGGAAAGAGTTTGACCAATGTTACCTTAACTCTTACTGGAACTCAGCAATAGGCTTAAGCCTCTATTGATCGCAGAAAGTCTTCTGCGATCTTTTAGATGTTAAAACCAAAAAAAATAATAAATTTTTTAAAATGGGCTGTATTCCTCTGCCTTATTTTGCTTTTAGCTCTTATCTCATCTCCCATTCTTCCGATCAAAAAAATCCCCAAACTTTACTCAGTTGTCAGTGCCTCAATGGAGCCACAAATAATGTCTGGCTCTTTGGCCATTACCCAAAATATCGATCCGTCATTATTGAAAGTAGGCGATATTATTGCCTTTACTTCTCCCAGTAATCCCAAAGATACAATTCTTCATCGGATTAACAATATAAAACCAGGGGATCCTCTTCGTTTCTCCACCAAAGGGGACAACAACAATGCTATTGATCAATGGGATGTTGTTTCTGTTGGAGTCAAGGGTAAATATGTTTACTCAATTCCCCATCTTGGAAAAATAATTATCTTTGTTCGTCAGCCAATTGGTTTCATTCTTCTACTTTGTCTTCCATCTCTTTTTTTGATTATAATCGAAATTTTCAATATAAAAAAGAACATCGAACAGGAGATAAATCACCGTGTTCGCCTGGAACTCCAAAAAAAATCACCCAAAAGTACATTGATAATATTATTTTTATCCTTTACCCTTTCAACCTACCTTATCAAAGAAATTTATTCTTTATATAGCTCACCTATTACAATCTCCGGTATTTCTCTTTCAGTCACTTCAAGCTTTCCCTCCCAGTCCATTTTATCCTTCATTACCTCTCTGCCCAAGTTGTCCTCCAACATACGCAATTTTGATATTGGTGCTTCAACCAATTATTCACCTGCCGCCATCACCTTATTTTATTCCTATAATCTAGGTCTCTGGCAAAGCTACCCAGAAATTATTACCAGTAGTTCTGATGTTTTTCATTTTAACTCTCCTCACGGGGATGGTCTATATAGCTTCGTTACACAAGCAGTTGATATAAATCAAAACACCGAAAATACAGTTTTTGACCTATATGCCCATCAACTTATTGTTGACACCACTCCCCCAACTACAAATCTCGACCAAAAGTCGATTGTTTTTCCAACCTATAATGGCCAAAACTATCTCAAAAATGGCTCCTTTGACAATGGAATTTCAAATTGGACAACAAACTCAATTTTTTCTCAGGACAAAATAATTCCAGATCCTCAAAACAACAATGTTTTGATGCTTGGCTCGACCGACATTACCATTCAGGGTACCGATTATATTTTTCAAGATTTTTCTCTTCCTTCATCTTCTTTAGCCAACCTTAGTTTTTCTTACCGTTTTGTCAGTCACGACATTGCCGAATTTGATTATTTTAATGTTGATATTTTAGACGAGTCAGGAAATTCACTAATTGAAAATGTCCTAAAAGTCGGCAATACCAATAGTGATCTTGACCACGACACTGGTTGGCAAAATATTAGTCGTTCCCTATCCCATCTTTCAGATCAACCACTTCGTCTTCATTTTTCCCTTACCGATACCGGTGACAACCATAGTCAAAATTCTTGGGTATATCTTGACGACATTAAAATATCAACTCTAGACACCAGGATTGGCGATACGACAGCCATAAACTTTTTGGCTACTGATTTAGCTTCTTATATAGATCAGAGCCCTTCCCCCTTTGATCTAAAAATAGGTGAAAACTATCTGAGCTTTTCATCAACAGATTATGCCCAAAATTCCGAAATTCTTCACCATCAATCAATTTTAGTTTTGCCCCTAGTTTTAAATAAAATTTCCTTTCACGACCACAATGACAGTGTTGAGATCGCCAATAATTCTTCATTTTCATTCGATCTTTCTTCGTATCAACTTGAATCTTCTCCCGGTCAATTCATTAATCTTTCTGGTTCTATTGGTTCAGGGTCTACTCTAGTTATCAGCACTCCAGATCTTGACGATAACCACGGCCTTGTTTCACTAAAGATAGGGGATTCGCTCATCGATTCTGTCACCTATCTGGGCCAAAATACTGATGACGATTTTTGGTACCGTGCTTCTTCGGGTCTTGGTCCCTGGACCATGTCAACCAGCTCTCTAAACGCCGTCCTTTCACGTCGAAATTGTGACCTAATAACTTTATCTTTAAATCAAATCCCCTCATCCTTTGGTGCTGCCGATACCGATGTTATAAACTATGAAATTAGCTATCAAGACCTCCAAATAAACGAAAAAATTACCGGTGAAATATTCCCCCATAACGTTGAAGACGGCCTCTCTCAACGAGATCTCTTGATTCCTAATTGCCAAGGGGGGATTCAAATTCCCCTAAAGCTCACAATTACTGGAAATATTGACCATCAAGAAATTACCTCCAATACTAATATTTTTGCCCCTCCGGATATCACTCTTCCAAACATTGTTATCAACGAACTAATGTGGATGGGTTCTTCTGATGATAAAACAAGTGACGAATGGCTTGAGCTTCGAAATCTTTCTAATTCCTCAGTTGATATTAGTGGGTGGGTGATTATCAATGGCGGAACCTCTGGTAATAATTTAACAATACCCGAAGGAAAAACAATTCCTGCTAATGGCTTTTTCTTAATTAGTAACTATTCCTCTTCTGACACCTCATCCAATTTGGCTGTTGAGGCAGACTGGGTCACTGCCTCTATCTCTTTAAATGATGATGGTGAAGAAATCACTTTAAAGGACAATCACGGCAATATTATTGACCAAACATGTGAAGCCCCTTGGCAAGCTGGTAGCAAAAGTCCAAACAAGCAATCAATGGAACGCAACGATGATCCTCTTACCGGCTGGCACACTTGTCTTGAAGAAGGCTGTCGCGATACTATTTTCTGGGATGCTGTTTCTACTAACTATGGCACTCCAAAAGCTCCAAATCTCTCAATGACTGATGATCCAACTCTTGAAATAAGTTCCAATCCCCAAAAAACATCTCTCTCCTTCCTGGTCAGTAACATTAGTTCATACAAAAAAATCGATTATGAGATTACTTATCTCTCAAATTCTTTAGAAAAGGGGATTGGTGATTCTGTCGATCTCTTTGGTGGAAACGTCTTCCTTCGTCAAGACTTGTTTTTAGGTACCTGCTCTTCCTTGGGTGAAGTTTGTCAAGAGGACCCCAATATTTCCCAAATTCACTATAAGATAATTTTATATTCAGACTCAAAACCTCTAATTTTAGAAAAAGACTTAAATTAATGAAAATACTATTACTTTTTATTATATTTTTTCTTCAAGCCCGTCCAGTCTTTGGTGGAAACAACATTAGCCTTACTTGCACAGATTCAACTTGCTCAAAGTCGACAAATCTACCCTTGTTCAATGAATTAAACATTGCTCCCGGCTATAGTACCAGTCAAACAATCACTGTCTTCAACAATCGTTCCGACAACTGTAACTTGCAATTTAACCTTAACGACAGTCAAGCCTCCAACCCCCTCTTGTCAGTTCAAATGCTTAGTCTCATTAGTGATCAATCTGTTTGGTATTCTGGTAGCCTAGATTCATTAGTAAACAAAGAAAGCCATCAGTTAGGTCACATAGATAGTAATCAATCCAAAGAATTCCTTTGGACCCTTTCACTAAATCAATCTGCTGGTAATGAATACCAACTACTTAGCAGTGTTTATGACCTTGATCTAAATTTTACCTGTGGTCAAGACGAGGGGGATTCCAGCAATGAAACAACAACAGAATGTCTCGATACACCCCCTTCTCAAGCTCCTTTCAATTTTCAAGCTACTCCAGGTCAAAATTCAGTTACTCTAACCTGGAACGAAACTAACGACACCTTTATCTACTATCTACTCGCATATTCAAGCGACCAAAATTCTTCAACTTTTGGAAATCCAAATATTGGTCCAAAAGGGACAACCTCTTACACCGTTTCGGGACTTTCTGCCGGTGTTACCTATTATTTCAAAATTCGCACCGGTAATGGCTGTGCTCCTGGGCCATTTTCCGACACCATCTTGGCAACCCCCTTTGGGCAAGTAATTTCCAACCCTTCACCTCCTCCCGGTTTTCAGCCCGAAATACTTGGTGTCCAAACCCCAGATTTAGACACTACCGGTAGTGTCCAGGGTGCTTCTTGTGTCAAAATCTTTCCCTTTGCCTTTCTTCTCGCGCTCTTAGTTAATCTGATTCTCAATAAATACCGTATTTTTACATTTTTTACCTCGCTTATCGCCCTCGTTTTTGATTACTATCTCTATCAAAGCATTTGCCAAAAAAATCCATATTTTTTTATTGGAAACGCTCTTTCATTTATCTTTCCTCTAATTCTCTCTTTCAAAAAAAACAATAAAAAGCTATACTGATTTTGTGGCCAAATTAATCTCCTTACTTTTTGTCCCTCAGGAAAAAAATAATCATCGTGCCCTTATCCTTCATCCGTCTTTTTTGGGTATTTTTATTGCTATCTATCTTCTTAATCAATCGATATTATCCTCACTAACAGTTTTAAAACCTGGCGTTCTTGGCTATTCTTCGGAAATAACCGTCAACAAAGTTCTGACTCAAACAAATGCCGAAAGGCAAAGACAAAATTTACCTCTCCTAAAATATAATTCCACGCTTTCACTTTCTGCCGCCGCCAAGGCTCAGGATATGTTTGCCAATAGTTATTGGGCCCATAATTCTCCCCAAGGAAAAACCCCTTGGGACTTTTTTAAATCGGCTGGCTACAAATATTCCATTGCTGGTGAGAATCTGGCCAAGGACTTCTATGACACCGATTCACTTCTCAAAGCTTGGATGAATTCTCCCACTCATCGGGACAATATAGTCAACACCAAATATCAAGAAATTGGTATTGCTGTTGTTAA
>JAHISL010000029.1 GCA_018818185.1 Patescibacteria group bacterium
AAAAATAACCTATTTGTTTATTGCCTATTTCATCGCCATTACTGCTAGTACGCTAAATTCAATTCTCATTTTTCAAAACAACTCTCTTTCCATTCTTTTACTCAATACTCTCCGACGTTTTGAGTATATCTCCATTTTCTTTATCACCCTCAGTGCCATAAAAAATAAAAAGGACTATCTCTTCGCCTACCTTTCTTTACTATTAGCTCTCTGTGGCATTGCAGTTTATGGTTATGGTCAAAAATATTTTCAGTTTCCTGTTGTTTCCACTATGAACGAGGAATTCTCCAAAGGCCAACTTCTACAAATGAATGTCTGGACCAGGATATCATCAACCTTTGCCGGCCACTATGACCTAGCTGCTTATCTTAGTCTAGTTTTGATCATTGTTGTTTCCGTCGCCATTATCACCAAAAACAAATTTCTCAAACTCTCTTCATTTATTCTATTTTTAATCGGCTTTCATTTATTAACTCTTACCGCCTCACGCGTCTCCGTCTTTGCCTTTTGGGGCGCTGCCACCCTCTGCCTTCTTCTTCTTCGTCGCTTTTTCTGGGTTATCCCTGTTTCCGCCATTGTAGTCTTTAGTTTTTTTAACTCAAAAGATTTAAACCAGCGCCTAATTGCCACCATACCTACCCTAAAGCTTCCCCAAAACAGCCAAAAAATAAGTCCTACCCCAAGTCCCGTTGAATCATCATCACCAACACCAATCATTGCCATTGTTAGCCCAGTTATCAAAAAAACTACCCCCACCCCCACCGTCTTTAGACATCCTGCCGTTGAAGAAGTAATTACCGCCGATGTTGATTCAGGCGTTGCTCGCTCTGGCGAAATTCGATTCAATGTCGAATGGCCTCGAGCCATTGCCGCTTTTCAAAAGAATCCTGTTAGTGGCACAGGTCTTGGTTCAATCACCCTCGCCACAGACAATGATTATCTCCGTGCCTTGGGAGAAAGTGGACTTATTGGCTTTATCTCGTTCACCGTCATTTTTGTCTTCCTCTTTATCCACACTCTTCCTTATTTAAGAAAGAAGCCCGATACTCTCGAAAAACAAATCCCCATCATTCTCTTTTCGGTCATGCTCTCAACCTTGGCCAACGCCACCTTTATCGATGTTTTTGAGGCTTCAAAGGTTGCCTACACTATTTGGATTATTATGGCTTTTTATTATCAAAGTTTATCAATAAAAAAATGAAAAAAAGAAAAATTCTCATGATTACGCCCTACATTCCCCGTCTCTCTCATTCCGGAGGACAAAGAAGTTCCTATTATTCGATCAAATATCTTGCTCCAAAAAACGACATCACCCTAATATGTTTCAGTCGTGACGAAGAAGGCGTCAAGGATGTCCGCCAATATTGCAAAAAAGTAATCGTCGTAAAAAGAGGTAAAACATGGGATCTCAAAAAAATATTTTCGACTGCATTCAGTCCCTATCCATTTTTAGTCGTCAACTACATTTCAGATGATTTTAAAAAAGCCATCCAAGATGAAATCGATACACACGATTTTGATCTTATCCACTGCGATTGCTTTTACCCCATGCCAAATATTCCCAAAACAAATATCCCTGTCGTTCTTGTCGACCTTACTATTGAATACGCTGTTTACCAGCATTTTGTTGAAAGCTTAAAGGGAATAAAAAAATTACTCGCACCCATACTTTGGCTTGATGTCAAAAAAATGAAATTTTGGGAAACCTACTACTGGAAAAACACTCACACCGTCGTTGCTTTTGGAATTGAAGATCAAAAAATTATTTCCGAAGTTACCGGTCGAAAAGATGTCCAATATTTTCAAAACGGTGTCGATCAAAAATACATCGATGCCTCAGTAAAAACTAAAAAATCAAAAAACCCCAGCATCCTCTTTGGTGTTTCCAACATGAAATGGATGCAAAACAGAGAATCTGTTGAGTTAGTTCTTCAAAAATATTGGCCAAAAATTAAATCAAAGGTTCCTGATTGTCAGCTATATATCATTGGTCGTTTCGCTCCAGATTTCTTTGGAAAATATGCCTCAAAAGATATTATTGTTACAGAAGCCGACAGTGATGGTGATCCAAAAGATCCCCAATATTATTATGAACGCAGCTGGCTTCTTCTCGCCCCAATGGGCAGTGGGGGAGGAACCAGAAACAAATTTCTAGAAGGTATGACCTTTGGCTTACCTGTCATCACCACCCCAGAGGGTGGCATGGGTAGTATTAAAATAAAGAATTTTCAGGACGCCATTGTCTGTCCCGACAAAGAAATCCTAAAAAATGTCTTTAAATTATTAGAAGACAAAGAATACAGACAAAAAATAGGCATTAATGCTAAAAAATTAATTAAAAGCAATTATTCCTTCTCCAAATGCGTCGAAGGATTAAACCAAATTTATGAAAACATTACCAAAAAATAGCCCCATCCTATCAGTCGTCATTTTAAATTTTAATGCCAAAGACTATCTCAAAAAATGTCTCGAAAGCATTAATAAATCTAAACTAGCCAACTATTATGTCGAAATCATCATTGCCGACAATGAATCGACCGACGATAGTTATAAATTAGCCCAAACAGTCAAATCAAAAAATCCAAAAATTAAATTTATTTTTCACAAAAATAGTGGCAATGTTGGCTTTTCTGCTGGCAACAACCAAGGCTTAAGCGCTACCAATCCTGACTCAAAATATGTTTTATTCTTAAACCCAGACACCACTGTCGAGGACGACACCTTTCAAAAAATTATTGATTTCTTTGAACATCACCCCGAAGTTGATGCCGCCACCTGCAACCTAATTCTCGCACTTACTGGCAAAACTCAGCCCGAATCCCATCGCGGTTTTCCCACCCCCTGGAACGCATTTTGCCACTTTTTTGGCTTTGGAATTCCCAAACTTTTTCCCAAATCAAAATTTTTAAACGGCTATTTCATGGGGCATTTAAACTATTCTAAAGTTCAAAAAATTGATGCCTGTGTCGGTGCCTTTGTAATGCTCAAAAGAAGTGTTGGTAATAGTATCAACTGGTGGAACGAGAAGTATTTTATGTACGGAGAAGACCTAGATTTTTGCTGGCAAATTAAACAAAAAGGTTTTTCTCTCTATTTTTATCCAGGCTGTCGTGCCACCCATTTTCAAGGCGTTTCTTCCGGGATTATCAATCACAGTAAAAAAATCTCTAGTGCCTCAAGAATCACCAAGGCCAGATCTGCCCAAGCAACCACCAACGCCATGCGAATTTTTTATCAAGAAAACCTTATAAAAAGTTATCCTCCATCTCTTCGTTGGCTTGTTTGGCTCGGAATTGATCTTCTAGAAAAATATCGCGTCTTCAAAGCGAAAAATCTATGAAAACAAAACACATTGTTATTGACGCTCGACTATACGGACCAAAGCATACTGGCCTTGGTCGTTACACAAAAAATCTCCTATTTTCTCTTAAAGATCTCCCCGATTTTAAGAAATATAAATTTACCTTACTGATCTATCCCGAACTTGAACAGGAAATAAAAAACGATCTTAAGGATAATTTCACCTATCTTTGCACCAACTTAAAACACTATAGCCTTAAAGAACAACTTTTTTTACCCATACTTTTAAAAAAGTTAAAACCTGATCTAGTCCACTTCACTCATCTTGATAAGCCAATTTTGTATTTTGGCGCTTCTGTTGTTACCGTCCACGACCTTATTCGACATTTTTCCCACGGTAGCGACACTTCAACCAAGAACCCTCTATTATATTGGCCAAAATATATTGGATATTTAATTATGACTCGCCTTATTCTTCTTACAAGCAACATCATAGTTCCCAGCAATTTTTGGCGCGATTATATTATTAAAAAATAC
>JAHISL010000030.1 GCA_018818185.1 Patescibacteria group bacterium
CTACCATCTCTATAATCTTTTCTGGGCCATCAACCTTGGTCTTATAAAAGGCAAAGAGTTATCTCTTCCGGCCAAGTCAAAAGATACTCCACTCATCTACAAAAAATCTGATTTTTTAGGTAAGGTCAGTAATATTATTGGCAAGGTTCTCGATTGTTGTCGCGAATAGTCTTACCAACTTCCTCCACCGCCACCTCCAAAGCCACCTCCGCTGTGTCCACCTCCACTAAAGCCACTTCCTCCTGACCATGAGCTCGACCCAGAAGGGGAACTTGTTAATCCACTTGTTGTCGCCGAGTTAAAATTATTCAAATCTCTGGCAAAACTATTCATTGCCATTCCCTGAAAATATTTCGGCGGTTCAATTCCCAGATTTTTCATATCTCTTGCCAATTTTTCTACCACTCCTAGCGAAATCGCCAAAGGCAACATTTCTTCTAAAAATAGTCTCTTTTCAGATATTTCCTCCCTCCATTTTCCCTTTGATAAATAATATCTAAGTCCCTCTGCTTGTCTCGCCATGCTATAACCCCAAGCAGTTTTCCTTGGCATTTTGTTTGCCAAAATTAGGCTTGGCACCATCAAAACCATTAGCACCATCATCGGTCCAAAATTCTCCGTCATTGGCAAAAACACCGTCGCTATGAGCAAAAAAGCTCCAACGCTTAACAAGGATATTATTCCCATCCACTTTGTTTTTACCTTTTCCAAATCTCCATCGGTCATTTTTTTATCAGCCAAGGTCTTATACATCTCAGAACGTAGATCTTTTAAATGTGTGTAAAATTTATTCTTAAGCTCAGATATTTTAACGGTTCTAATTTCTCCTACTTTTTTACTTTTTTCAACCCCAGTGATCTTAAACAGGCTACTTTCTTTTGTTTTTCCATCATCTTTCTTTTTTAATATTTCCAAGCCATTTTCAGACTCTGATACTTTCCCTATCCCATCTTCAAGTACCTTTTTAATGATTCTCTCTACACTTATCCCACTTCCACCTTCAAACAAACTTTCCAGCAAGTCTTTCTGAAATTTGTTCAATTTGCTTGTTTCCTTTTTTGTTTCTTGGAGCTCATAATCATTTCTTCCAATCCCAAAAGTCCCTTTCTTCTCAATTTTTTTGATTGTTAAAAAACCCAATCTAGCCAGCTCCACAATTTCTGCCACCACATCCTTTGTATCAAGTTTTTCGTCAATAATTGTTCCTACTTCGGAAGGTGTCAGTCCATCTATCGGCCCATAAACCATCGGTAAATGAGGTCGACTCAACAGGGGTTTATTTTTACTAGTTTTATCATCCGGTCTATAAAAAACATTCTCTGTTAAATATTTTTTATCTCTTCCTTTTTTCATCCAGGCAATCAAAGCTACCAATAGTGGCAATATTGCCACTATATAACCCCAATTATCTTTTACCAAATTAGCGGTCTTTTCAATTTCAGTCGGCATTTTTAGTTTATTCTCTTTATCAATTTGCACTACTATAGTAAGGTTTTTACTTCCAGTAAATTCAGCCTCATTTTCTGCATTCTTACTATTGCATCCAAAGCATTCCGTCCTCACAATTTTTCCAAAAGGGGACTCAACTCTCGCCCTTACCTCGATAATCGGCACTGCCCACTCATTTCCCGTTACATTCCAATAAATTTCCGGCCCCTCTCCGTAATCTAACACTACTCCTTTAATTACGTATTCAATCTGATAATTTTTTTCTCCAATTATCGTCCTGTCTGCTTCTCCAATCTTTATTTGTTTGCTTTGCCGAAGATTTTTAACAGTATACGCCACCTTGTTACCCCTCTCATCACTCACTCCAAGAATCTTAATCTCTGCCCTGATTGTCTTTCCCCTATAAGTATAAACATAAGGAATTACTCGAATAATTCCGTGTTTTTCCACAAAAAAATTTGTTTCAATCTTTTCCAAAACTCTTAAACTGCTATCTTCCTCAAGTCTAATCTCACTTTCAAAATTATTTATTTGAAAATCATAGGCCAAACATCTAGTCGTCGCCAAAAAAGAAAATACCAGTGTTAGTAGTCCGCATTTCCACCATCTATTCATTAAATGATTTTATCATTCAAAGCCCAATACTTTTTTCAGCTTCACCATATCTTCAACTACGATTTGTCTTCTATCGTTATCAATTAATCCATCTTTTTCCAGTTTCAGCATTTGCAGGGTTACTGTTTCTCTCGTCAATCCTGTTAAGCTGGCAATCAATTTATGTGTAATTTTAAATTTAATTGTCGTTCTCTTGTTTCTAATAACTCCAAATTCATCAGCCATTGAAAAAATCAAAGAGGCTACCTTACTGTAGGCGTCTCCAGAGATCAGTTGCGACATATAAGAGGTCATGTCAACAAATTTAGTTAAAAATGCGTTCATCACATCTTCAGTTAAAGCTGCATCACTTCTGATAAAAGCCATAAAATCGACCTTTGGTGCCAACCAAAACTCAACCGGAGTCAGAGCCTCAATATAATGTCTATTCTTTATTCCTGTTTTTGCGTGAATCAACGAAAAGAAAAACAATGGTTTAAATAATTGTATTCCAGACTCTTTCCCATCCTTGGCGATATCATAAACCTTCAAATAACCGCTTTTTACAAAAGCCACCCCTCCAAATTCATCATTTGGTTCGTAAAGGACTTGGCCTTTTTTAAATTTCTTTAGCGGATATTTGCTAAAAAACTCAATAATTTTCTTCTTTGTTTCTTCTTTCATATTTTCCTCCTACTACGGATATAGTAATTAATCTTATCACAGTGTCTCAAGCATTTCTTCCCAGACACTAATTGTGTTAAAACTATCTTGCCAAAATTTTTGGCAACAAATGTCTATTTTAGCACCTTTTAAAATAATCTGGGGATCTTGACTTCCTCCTGCCTCCAAAATCTTTTCGATTATTTTTACCCAGTGCTTAGGGTCTTTTTTATAATTTGTCCAAAGTGCATAAGAAAGCAGTTCTCCAAAATTGTAAGCATAACAATAAAATGGACTCTCAAAAATATGGGAAATATAGCTCCACTCATGCTTAAAAATTCCTTCAATTAAAATACTGTTTCCAAATTGCTCTTTCAGGCCTTTAAGGTACAACTTTGACAATTCCTCCGCCGTCACTCCTTTATTAATTGCTTCGTGGGCTTCAATTTCGAATTTAATAAAGTAGTTTTGTCTGCAGATTGTCGCGTAGGCGTCCGCGATCTTATCTGAAAGCCACCCTTTTTTTATCTCCTTGTCCGTCTCTTTTTCCATCATTTTTTCAAACAATATTAGTTCGGCCAAAGTAGACGCTGTCTCCGCTAGGGGCAGATTTGCGTGCTGACTTGAGGCATAATGTTTATTCGCAAAAAGTGAATGAACTCCATGTCCCAATTCGTGTGCCAGAGTGCTAATATCTCTGGACTTTCCCGTAAAATTTAAAAATACATAAGGTGTAATGTCGGGGGATACAGTCGCGCAAAATGCTCCGCTCCTTTTATTTTTTCCTGGCATCACATCAACGTGTTTTTCTTTAATTATTTTTTCAGCTTTATCTGAAAAATTTGGCGAAAACTCTCTCAACGCTTCCAACACCATCATCTTTGCCTCCTCAAAATCAACTTTCTTGTCTTTCTTTTGAATCGGGGCATAAATATCAAATCTCCGTAACTTTTTTACTCCCAATTCTTTTGCCTTCCATTTAAAATACCTTTGAAAAATACCCACATTTTTACTACAAACATCCAACAGTGTTTCAATTGCTTCATCGGGCACATGATTTCCCCAATTTCTAACGCTAATTGCCTCCTTATAACCCCTAAGTTTTGCTTCATATCCCCAGTCCTTAACCACTCCCTGATATATTGCAAAAAATTTATCTAAATTATCTTTATGTTTCGCCAGCAAGGCCCTATAAGCCGCCTCTCTTACTTCTGCCTTCGGACTATAAACCAAGCTCATTAGTTCAGACTGCGTCTTTATCTTTCTTGTTTTTTTTCCTATTTTCAGCACATATTCAAACTCTGTTTCAATCATCTCCCTTAGATCACCCAAAACACTGATTCCGTTTACATCTTTGTGGTTAATAATTTGTTCTTCCCTCTCGTTCAAACTATATTTTGCCCCCTCTCTACTTCTTATTAGTCCATATTCCAGGTCTGGGATTGCCGAAAACAGTCTTTTTGCATTTTTGTCATCCAAAATTGGTTTCCTTTTTCCTTGAATCCAAAAACCCAATTTCATACTGATTTCACTTACTCTCAATCCCAGGTCATCCATCCTGCTTTTAAGCAATTTTGCCCTTTGGTCTTTCTGATCCACCGCCATCCTTAAGTGAGGTAAATAGCCTAGTTTCGCCAGTTTTACCCCCAAATTTTCATCAAAAATCAACATTTCTCCAAATTCTTTCTGGCCCATTTCTGGCCTTACTTTTTCCACCCATTTTTCCAGTGTTTTTATTTCTGTCTCTACTTCTTTAAACAATTCATCAAATTTTTCTACCGGCAAAATATCATCAAGATTCCATTTCATATTGTATTTTACTCTATGATAAACTCTCTATGTGCAACAGGCCCTAACCTTTAACGACGTCTTGCTCTCTCCCCGATATTCCGACATCTCTTCCAGAAGCCAAGTTTCCCTAAAAGCCAAAATTACTCCCAAAATTGAAATCAATTTTCCCGTTACTGCCACCAACATGGACACTATTGTAGATGTAAAAATGGCCATAGCCGTAGCAAAATGTGGCAGTGTTGCCTTTTATCCCCGTTTTGCTACTCCCGAAATTCAGGCCAAAGAGGTTAAGCAAATTCTTGATCAAGGATTTCTTGTTATTCCCAGTGTTGGTATCAAGGCCGGAGAAATTCAACGTTTTGATCAGCTCGTTAAGGTTGGCGCCAAGGCTATTCTTGTTGATGTTGCTCATGCCCACCAACAAACCTGTCTCGATTTCGTCAAAACTGTCAAAAGAAAATATCCTCAAATTGAAATTATTGCCGGGGCTGTTGCCACAGCCCAGGGTGTCCAAGACCTTTTTAAGGCTGGTGCCGACTCGGTCAAGGTTGGTGTTGGTCCCGGTTCCGCCTGTACGACTCGAATCATGACTGGTTCCGGTATGCCCCAGTTTACCGCTATTATCGAAGCCGCCAAAATTGGCAAGAAATTTTCTCGACCAATCATTGCCGACGGTGGCATGAAAAACTCTGGTGACGTCGTCAAGGCACTGGCCGCCGGTGCCTCTGCTGTTATGTCCGGAAACTTATTTGCCGGTACTGCCGAAACTCCCGGGGAAATAAAAATTGTAAATGGTCAAAAATTTAAGTCTTACAATGGCTCTGCCTCCGCCACCGAAAAAAAACGTCAATATCAAAAAAATTCCTCCGAAAAATCAGCCGAATACACCAAATACGTCGAAGGTCTCGAGCGTTTAGTTCCCCTTCGAGGCCCAGTTTCAGAAGTCATTGAACAGCTCGACAAGGGGATTCGTTCCGGTTTTACCTATAGTGGTGCCAAAAATATCAAAGAACTTCATCAAAAAGCTCAATTCGTCCAAGTAACTTCATCTCTTCTCTTTGAAAATCAAAACCGAGAAATTACTCAGCTCTAAGAACCATTTCCTTTCCGCAACAAACCAAAGTTCCTCCACCGGCCTTTGTCACTGTTACTTCATTTCCACAAATCACACAATAATATTTTTCTCCTATTTTTTTAACTCCCATAAATTCATTATAGACCTTTATTTCAGCCAACAAAATTCTTTTTCCAACTCATTCACTTCTGTTTTTTCTAGTTTATACTCTTTCCCTTTTCTTTGCCTACTTGCCTCATACATGAATATTGCCGCACTTACGGAAATATTCATACTTTGCACCATTCCCTCCATCGGGATATAAATTTTTTCATCAGCACCTTCAATCGCTTTTTTAGATAATCCTCGATGTTCGTTGCCCATCACAATAGCAATTTTTTTGTCGCCAAAATCAACCTTTTCAATTTTTTTTGCTTCGTCATCCAATACCGTTGCAAAAATTTTAAATCCCTCTTTCTTAAGTTCTTTATAACAGTCTTCGATATTTCCAAAAATTTTAAAACTTAGCCATTTATTGGCACTGCTCGAGCTGGCCTTTCCGATTTTTTTAGGATTAATAATTTCTTCTTTAGAATAAACCAAATATATTTTCTGAAAACCAAGAGCGTCTGCACTTCGCCACACTGCTGCTGCATTATGAGGGTCGGCAATGTTTTCCAATACAATCACCCCCTCCTGTCGTCTATTCATCACATTTTTTATTTTCTCCTGCCTTACCGTATTTTCCATTATTTTCTCTTTACTCTGATAGTGCATTCAGTCAACAAAGCCGCAATTGCCCCCACTGCCGCCAATGGTGGCATCAATGCCGCACCAACTACTCCCAATGTTAGGGGCAAAACAATTATTGTCTTTCCTTCCTTATTCTCAATCGAAATTTATCTAATGTTTCCTTCTTTAATTAATTCCTTAATTTTTTTTAGTAGCTCTTCGCCACTAACCTCAAAACTGTCTTTCTCAACTTTTTTTGCTTTCATGTCCCTATTTTACCTTATATTTTTCCTCATACCTTTCTTTTAGTGAATATACACAGCCGCAAAAAAATTGTTTATAAAACCCCTTTGTTTTTAAGTCGCAACAATTGTTTTTCGTTTTCCAAAACTTTATTCCATATTTTTTCGCCTTACTTTCCGCAATCTTTTCGATCATTTCCTGATCCTGATATTCGCTTGTCACCAATGTTGAGCAAAAAAAGTCAAAATCTTTTTCCTTGGCATATCTTGCCGTTCTCTCCAATCTCAAATTCCAACATTTCACACATCTTTTAGGTTTTTCTGAGTTGTCTCCAACTTCCTCAAAATAATCTTTTGGTCTATAGTCCGGCACAATTATCTTTACTTCTTTTCCAACTACTTTTCTAATCGTTAATAATCTAGTCAAGTATTCCGCCCTCGGATGAATATTTGGGTTGTAATAAAAAACCGTGATTTCCAGCTTCTCATCTTTCGTCGCCTCAAAAAATTTTAGGGCACAATCAGCACAACACGCATGTAGAAGTAGTTTCATAGTCTATAATTATCCTATTATGAAAAAAAATATAAAGTTTTCTCTTCCCCCCAAAAAAGACATTCTCACCCAAGGTTTAATTATCTCTTTTGCTTTATTGATTTTATCAGCCTTAGCCTACTGGAAGATATCACCTTCCACCTATCGCGAATTCGACACTACCTGTCAGCATTTTTCTTACGAGGATTGCATGCGTTGGTTTTACAACACCAAACCCTATTTCACCAAGCTTACTATCGGCTCTCTTTCCGTCGCCGTCCTCACCCTTATCACCACCCTCGTTTTGTATTTTAGAAAAAAGAAATAAAGAATGAAGCTAGATATTTTAGGCACAGGAACTTTTTTTGCCAATATTAATCGGACTGCTTCAGCTTTTATTTTAGAAATAGAAAATAAAAAAATTCTTATCGATTGTGGCCCTGGCACTCTTGTCAGGTTATCTCAAATTGGACTTAGCCCCGAAGATCTAGACTATGTTTTCATTACCCATTTTCATCCTGATCACACCTCCGACCTATTTCCCTTATTTATGAATTATCGTCTTTCTGATCTTCTGGTTCCAGGAAGTGTCAAAAAGTTTCCTAAATTTTATGGACCAGAAGGCCTAGATAAATTTTTGTCTGCTTATTCTCACAACAGTGAACTTTTGGCTTATGACGCCTGGGGAAAAATTAAAGTCTTTGAATATCAGTCCTTAATAAATATAGATAACTATGTCGTCAAACCATTCAAGGTTGACCACAGTGCTTTTGGTCTTCCTGCTAGGGCATATGCTCTTCGCTTCGAGTCAAACAATAAAGTAGTTGTTTTTTCCGGAGATTCAACCAAATGTGATGGTCTACAAACTGCTTGCCAAAATGCAGATATTTTCGTTTGCGATGCTTCTTCTCCCAAAAACCAAGCCAGCCCGGCTCACATGGATACATATGACATTGGTGAAATTTCTCAACAGTCTCAAGTCAAAAAAGTTATTCTCACTCATTTTTATCCCCAATACGATGACGTTGACCTTGTTTCTCAGGTAAAAGAAAAGTTCTCAGGCGAAGTAATTCACGGCCAAGATCTAACTAGTTTTGAAATTTAGAAAGTATTTTTAAGCAATAATTGCGGAGCACTAAAATCTGAGACCATCCTCATATCTCAACACGATATAATCACTCATGATTAAAAAGTGGAAAGAACTCTCAAGGGAGTTAGTTTTTGAAAAATACAGCCGTAAAGTCGAAAAAGTTATTTTTAGACTCCAAAATGAAAAAGAAGCAGATTTTTATATTAAGAACGAGGGAGGTGTTGTCTGTGTTTTGGCTTTAACTTCCGACAATAAAGTGATTCTAGCTAAACAATATAGACCAGGTCCAAAAAAAATATTAACTGAAATTCCAGGTGGGCTTATCGACAAAAACGAAAAGCCAGAAGAATCAATAAAAAGAGAACTACTTGAGGAAACTGGTTATACTGGCAATTTTAATTTTACGGCTAAGGTATTCAACGATGCTTATTCTTCCCGAGAAAAATATTGTTTTGTTGCTACCGATTGTCGGAAAATTCAAGAAATTAAAAACGAGGGGAGTGAATTTACGGAAGTAGTTTTAGTTTCTGTCGAAAAATTTAAAGAAATTTTGAGACAAGGTAACATCACCGACACCGAAGCTGGATTTCTTGGATTAGATTACTTGAAGCTAATATAATTCAAACAATTCGATAGCGGAACATGTGGGTATGGATTCTTTCCATCCAACAATCAAGTCAGGGGCATAGTAAGCTAGGTTTACCAAAAACTATGATTTTTTAGGTAACAAAAAATTTACAATTGAAAGTCCAACCCCAGACAAAATAGACGCAATGTCATATGTCAAAACTCTACCATCATCAATGATATTAAGTAGACCGTTTAATATTAGGAGGACCGCTACCACAGTTAATGATATTTTCGCTAGTTTTTGCATTTCAAATTTTATCATTTCAACAATCATCGTTACAAACTGTTAGGCATGCAATTCTGAAGTCATCCGGCGCCGAAGGCAAAGGGCTGACGAAAGATTGCGGAGGGTAGAGGATTTGAACCTCTGCGGGATTGCTCCCACACGCTTTCGAAGCGTGCGCCATAAACCACTCGGCCAACCCTCCATTTGTCTATTTTATCCTATCTCTTCCATTTTTTCTGGAAGTTTTTCCCAAGTAGGAAACATTTTTCCGAAGTGAGCGTTTACATCAGCATATGTCCACTTAGCCCCATTCATTTCAGAACTATTTTCTCTTCTCAATGTGTAGCCAATTGGTGATTCTATTTCACTCACTCCTGGCAATACCGCCTCCCAACCACCAGCATCTTTAAAAATTTTATTAAACTCAGTCTCATTTCTTCTTCTCCTGTGTGGGTTATTAGTCTCATAACCCATCATCAATTCGAAACAAGATTGCATCTCTGTTTTCAAAACAACGTTTTCGGTATTTGGAGATAATTTTTCGTTTTTCATATTTTTTTGTGCGCCCACTGAGAATCGAACTCAGATCAACGGTTTCGCAAACCGTCATTCTATCCGTTAAACTATAGGCGCAATGAAACACTGAATTATACCCTAATTACCCCTTTTTGTC
>JAHISL010000005.1 GCA_018818185.1 Patescibacteria group bacterium
ATAGTATTGATGGAGGTCGCATCATCTACGCTGTGGACACGACCAAAATAGTTTCTTTACGCTTTCCGACATTTTGGTTTGAACCCACCCCGCAAGGGCTATTTATGCTTCAAGTGGCGTTCGGACAATCGAAATATTATTCTGATAATTTAAAACAAAATGTTGAACGAGGTATCCGCCAAAAACTCCGCCGTGGTGAGTGGCTTACAAAAGCACCATTCGGTTATTTAAATAATCAAAAATTGAGAAATATTGAACCTGACCCAGTGAAATCAAAAATTATTGTTCGTGCTTTTGAGGAATATTCTAAAGGTCACCACGGTTTTGAATACATCTCAAATTTTTTGGCTGAGCACGGTGTATATCAGAAAAATGGAACGCCACTTGGTAAAGCTTCCGTATCTCGTATTTTAACGAATAAAGCATATCTAGGTTTAACGAAACATTACGACGAGTATTTCCCTGGAAGCTTTGCGCCAATTCTTTCGTCTCAATTATTTGAAGCTGTGCAGAAAAGATTGAAAGAACGATCTCATCCTCGCAAAATAAAGAAAGGTCACAATTTTCCTTTTACTGGATTATTAAAATGTAGTGAATGTGAAAGTATGATAACCGCCCAATGGGCTACAGGAAAGATGGGCGTTCGATATAGATATTATCGTTGCACAAAGAAAAAAGGAAAATGTGAACAAAAATATTTGCGAGAGGATTTAGTCGTTCTTCAATTAAAAGAACAGCTTCAAAAAATTTCACTTCCCGACGATTGGACGGATTATATGTTACAAAAAACAGAGGAGTGGAATAACAAAGAAAAAGTATCGTCGGGAAGTCTGCTCGAGCAGATTAAAACCAATGAGCGAGAGACAGAACAAAAGCTTGACGAACTCGTCACTTTATACCTAGACGGCGATATTCCGAAAGAAAATTATTTATCGAAAAAGAACGAGCTTTTGAAACAAAAAGTGTCTCTCACTCAGAAAAAAGAATCTGCTCGAGCAGAAAGAAAGAATTGGGTCGAACCCTTGCGGGAATGGATTTTGGATATGAAAAAAGCCACGCAATTGCAATCTAGCGACAATTTTTTTGAAATTCGTGACTATTTCAAAAAAATTGGAACGAACTCGCAATTACGGGACAAGTCTATCTCTGTCTCATTTTGCCCACCCACAGAATTCACATTTAATTCAAAGACGATTTTAACCCCCGCCGAATCCCGCCAGACTATCGCGCGTGAGCGCGCGGACGATTTTTCGGAACGAGTTTCACTTTGTGACCCTACCGGGAATCGAACCCGGATTTTATCCTTGAGAAGGATACGTCCTAACCATTAGACGATAGGGCCCTAAAAAGTAAACATAAACATTAACACTCCCTAAAAATACCAAAATACTTAACTATTTACAAGCTCCCCTCTTTTAATGATATAATAAACCCCATGACATACACAATGATTTTAATATTAGTTTTAGTAATCGGAATTGTTCTTGGAAGTATTTTCAGTGCTCGTAAAAGGAACTCTAAATTACCAAAGACAATTGGGCAAGAAGGTTTCATTCCTGAGCAGACAGAAAGAAAAGAAGAAAATAAGGAGAAAATTTTAGAATTCTTAAAACATAACTCTAAGATAGTAAATGACGATGTTGAAAAGTTAGTTAAAGTTTCTAATGCAACAGCTGAAAGATATTTAGATGAATTAGAAGAAGAAAATAAAATTAAACAAGTAGGTAAAACAGGCAATGCTGTATATTACGAATTAATATAACCCTTACTCCCAACACCTCAACCGGTTGAGGTGTTGGGAAATAGAAATCAAACCACAATAGAAATAAAAAAAGACTCATAACTTTTTAGTCATGAGTCTCATCTTATACTTTTTTGTTATTACTTTGCTTTTTTTTGGAAAGTAATGTTTCATTGCCCTTTTTCTCCTTCCCTTTTTTTATCAAGAGGTAATTCAATTATTACTAGACCATATTTACGACCTAGGCTTCTCAACTCTGAAAGAGAGTAAGCATGAATTATCTCTTTTGAAGGAATCCCTTTTTCAATTTCTCTTTCTTTTGAGAAAGTTACCCCTCTGTCTTGAATAGGAAAATCTGGATCAATTGGTTCATTGATTAAAGTTGTTATTTCTCCGCGATTCTTATCAAAAGGAATGGAATTTGATTTCACTCTCAGAAAAAATAAACCATCTTTTTTCAAAACCCTAGCTGTTTCACTAAAAGTTTTTTTTGCTCCCTTCCAATCATTACGATTGAAAGCTTGAGTACTAAACACAGTATCAAAAAATTCTAATTCAAAAGGCATTTCTCTGAAACTTCCTTTTACAAGTTCTACTTTTAATCCAGAATCTTTTAATTTTTGTTTTGTTACTTCAATTCCTACTTTTGATAACTCAAGGCCTGTCATTTTATATCCAAATTCTGCCATTGGAATTAAATGACGTCCTTCACCAGAAGCAATATCAAGTACTTTTGGGCCAATTTCCTTATGATACTTTTCTATAAAAGAAAGAAATCTTGGATCGGGATTTTTACCCTCTCCCCAATCTTTCTTAAATCTTTTATCCCAAAAATTTTCTGTATCTTTCTGGGAAACAACAACAACATTTTGATCATCCATATGAATTTTTTAAAGTTCGAGATTTAGTTCTCTACCCACAGAGTGACATACCCTCTCATTTTTGTCAACCAACATTTAAAAAGCCCCTAACACCATAAGGAGAGGTGGATTAAAGGTGGATTAAAGGATTAAAGGTGGATTAAAGGTGTCAGGTACCTTTCTTTGGTCTACCTCGACTACGAATAGTTGCTTGGATTAAAGGTGTCAGGTACCTTTCTTTGGGATTAAAGGTGTCAGGTACCTTTCTTTGGATTAAAGGTGTCAGGTACCTTTCTTTGGTCTACCTCGACTACGAATAGTTGCTTGTAAGTTAAATTCTTTAATTTTTGTATCTACCCAACTATTTTTTCCATATGGTTTACCCTTATGAACAGATTCCCTAATTTCATCAAGTTCTGTATTCGTAATTGGTGTATTCACAAAATCTAAATAATCTTTAGGTTCAGATATTGGCCAATCACTTAAAAAAGAATTCGTTTTATTTTTAAATCTCCAAAACAATGAAGAAAACCTCCAATTCTCCGCTTTCTTCACTAATTTTGCTCGAAGTGCATTACGTTCCACATATCTAATTACAGTATAAATATGATTATCTGTTTGTATAATAAATGACTTATACCTTCCTTGATATAAATGCCCTGTTCCTGTTGTTTTATTTTGTGAATGCCAACGTTGAGTATGAGTGAGAGTAACCCATTGCATAAATTTCTGAATATCACCTTCTAGTTTTGGATAAAGTACTAAATGAAAATGATTTGGCATTAAGCAGTACGAAAGTAAACGCATTTCATATTTTTTTACACCTTCACGCAAAATTTCTTCAAAAAGTAAGTAATCTTTTTCTTCAAAGAAAATTGGTAATCTAGCATTTGCTCTATTTATAATATGATATACATAATTACCAATATCTACACGTTTAGATCGTCCCATGTTTAGATTATATCATAATTAATGGTACCTGACACCATTAATCTAGATTATATCATAATTAATGGTACCTGACACCATTAATCCACCATTAATCTAATTAATGGTACCTGACACCATTAATCCGTTTAGATCGTCCCATGTTTAGATTATATCATAATTAATGGTACCTGACACCATTAATCTGTTTAGATTA
>JAHISL010000006.1 GCA_018818185.1 Patescibacteria group bacterium
GACATCATCAAAAACTCAGACAACATCGGCATGAGCTACGTTATCGACCAGCTCGGTCTAAAGAAATTTCTAGAATATTATCAACTACTTCGACTTGATCAAAAAACAGGAGTCGAACTCAGCGGTGAATCAGTTTCCCCTCAAAAAACAAGTTGGCCCGACATTGATTTTGCCACCGCCTCCTTTGGTCAAGGTATAGCCGTCAATCAACTTCAAATGATTCAGGCATTTAATACTATTGCCAACAACGGGGAGCTAGTTAAGGTACACCTAAATCAACAAAGTCCCGTAAACAAGGTAAAAGTCTTTAATCAATCAACTACTGCCTTAATGACAAAAATTTTAAACTATGCCGTCGACAATAGTCCTGTTTCAGTTCTAAAACCAAAAGACATCAATATTTGTGCCAAAAGCGGTACTTCTCAAGTTGCCGTCAAAGGCGGCTACACCGACAGTAGCACCATTGGCTCATACATTGGCTATTACCCATGCGAAAATCCAATCTTTACCATGATTGTCACCATCGATAACCCTAAATCTTCGCCCTGGGGATCATCGACCGCCGCTCCAATTTGGTTTGAATTAGCCGAAAAAATCGAGCCTTTGTTATAATATTTAAACATTATGTTCATTCGTCACTTAAAAAATCTCCTTTGGCACCTACCACAAAGCATCTACTGGAATTTCTACTACTCCTTTCCCAGCCGAAAACTCAAATTAATCGGCGTCACCGGTACTGACGGAAAAACAACTACCTGTACCCTGATTCAAAAATTACTAGAAGATAGTGGGGTTAAATGTGGCGTTATAAGTACAATTAGTAGTCCTGGACTACACACCACTAGCCCCGCCCCCAAAGATATCCATAAGATATTTTCTGATTACCTAAAACTTGGCTATACCCACGTTGTCTGTGAAGTTACCTCACATGCCCTTGATCAATATCGCTACTGGGGCTGTCATTTTGAAGTCAGTGTTATTACCAATATTACCCACGAACACCTTGATTACCACCAAAATATTGAAAATTATACCGCCACCAAAGCAAAGCTCTTTCAGCAATCATCCCTTGCTATTGTTAATCACGACGACCTAAATTATAAAAAACTAATAAAATATATAAAAATTCCAAAAATAACATACGGAGTAGAAAAAAAATCAGATATTACCGCCAAAAATATCAAGCTTAATCCCGAATCCATGACCTTTAAAATTGGCCAAGAAAAGTACCTTACCGACAGTAATTACGAATATCAAATTTATAACATTCTTGCCGCCTACGCTGTTTTTACCAAACTGGGTTATGATAAAAAAGTATTTTCCCAAACCATTGCTCATTTTCCAGAAGCAAAAGGACGTCGTGAAATAATTGAAAATAGCCTGAATCTTAAAACGGTTGTCGATTTTGCCCACACCCCCCACGCACTAAAGGTAACTTTAAATTCACTTCGAAAAACTTCAAAGGGTCGACTTATTGTCATTTTTGGAGCCACTGGTGGACGTGACAAAAGCAAAAGACCAATCATGGGTAAAAATGTTTCCGAAATTGCCGACGTCGCCATTATTACTGCCGACGATACTCGGAACGAAAATATAGAAGATATTAATCGACAAATTATTTCAGGTATTGATCCAAAAAAATCTATTGAAATTGACCCCACAAACCCATCCATAAAAAAGCCAAAAATCTTTCATTTTGCCAATATATTTAATCGTCAAGATGCATTCAATTTAGCCGTCAAACTATCCAAGGCGGGCGACACCATTGTTGCCTGTGGCAAGGGTCACGAAACCACCATTCTTCATAAAAACACTGAATATCCTTGGTCGGAAGCAGAAGCATTTAGAAGTGCCTTTCGACAAAAAACCCAAAATGTTTAACATAAAAAACCAGTCAAGCATAGAACAAAATTATCAAAACGGACTTCTTCCTCAAAGAAACTCAAAGGAACTTTTTTACCAAAGCGATGATTTTAGCTGTCGCTCTTCATTGACTAATTTTGCCTTTTCTTCTGAAAACAAACGAATCTTTAAAAAAACAAATGATTTTTCATTTGAAAAAATTAAGCTTTCTGACTTTCAATACAATCCAGCTCTTCAAAAGACTCTTACTACCTGGGTAAAAAAACTTGGTTGGAATTTCCCCGCATCATCAATAAAAACCGTATTCACCAATCATATTTTTAATTATCTATATATTTGCCGAAACCAAAGTGGGCAAATTTGTGCCTACTCCATTTGCCTCTTTCATAAAAATTTTTCCCATATTGCCTATGTTTTTTACGATCCCTCCTTTGCTCATCAAGATCTTCCAATTAGACTCTCTCTTGAAGTTGTAAAAGACAGTCAACAACAAAATTTAGAATTTTGTTATCTTGGTCGTTTTAACCCCAGCACAAAACTCGGTTACTACAAAAGAAACTTCCCAGGATTTCAATATTTTGCTCACGGACAATGGTTGTCCTATAATTAACCAATGCATATTCATATCGTAGCCATTGCTGGCTCCATGACCGCCCCACTTGCCATCGCTCTAAAAAAAGAAGGGCACCAGGTTACCGGATCTGACCAGGAAAAAACTTACCCTCCATTTAGTCTCGAACTTAAAGACTTCAAGATTCCAATAAATACCACGCCAATTAATTCAAAAATTGATCTGGCAATTATTGGCTCCTCATATCAATCCTTTCATCAAACTAGGGAAGAATATCGACAAATTAAATCGCAAAAAATTCCCCACATTTCAGCCACAAAATATATTTCTCAAAAACTAATCAAAAAGAATTCAATACTAATTGCCGGAACCTATGGTAAAACTACTATTAGCGCCGCCCTAGCCTTCCTTCTAACAAAGGCAAATTTTGATCCCAGCTATATGTTTGGAGGAAAGAGTCTTAACCACCTCGACTCACTTCATTTCTCAAAATCAGACTGGTCTGTTGTTGAAGCCGATGAATCAATCAACGGTTGTGACACCAAGGCTAAATTTTTGTATTACCCTGTAAAATACCTTATCCTTACCAGCGCACTTTGGGAACACAAAGATAGTTATCAAAGCCAGTCAGAAAATTTTTCCGCATTTAAAAAATTAGTTCAAAATTTACCTCAAGATGGTTGTCTTATCTACAATCAAAACGAAGCATCAATCTTGCCTCTACTACCCTTTGCCAAATGTCAAAAAATTCCATACGACAAAACAGAAATAGCCAACAACCTTATCGGCAAATATAACCAAAACAACCTTTCCGCAGTTGAAACACTCGCCAAAATTATAAATATTGACCCCAATGACATCTCCACATCGTTCAAAGAATTTATAGGGGTTGAAAAACGCCTTGAAGTAAAATCCAAGTTAAATAATATAATTTTCATTGATGATTTTGCCCAATCTTCCGCTAGAATAAAGGCATCCCTTCAAGCCATTAAAGACAGCTATCCTCTCTCAAAGATTAAAGTATTATTTGAGGCCCATGCTTCATTTGGTCAATACAGAAGCAATCTTATCGAATTGTCAGATGCCTTTAAAGTTGCCAATGAAATAGTAATTTCTCGGCTTAGGTATTGTTTAAAAATAAAATCTCAAGACAGGCTTACAGCCAAAGATTTTTTGTCAACCATCTCTCATAGCCTTTATATTCCTCTTTCAGAAGACATTATTAAACACTACAAAAACACTCTAGAACCTGGTGACATTTTAGTTCACTTTAGTTCAGGCGGCTCAGAAGGAATCAATGTATTTAATCAAATTATTCGTTTATTTAATAAAAATTAACATGTCTCGATATCTCATTACTGGTGGCCAAAGCCTAAACGGAGAAGTTTCCATCCGTGGTGCCAAAAACGCCAGCTACAAGCAAATAATCGCCTCACTTTTATCAGACAAGGTCACCACCTTGTCAAATATTCCTCAAATATCCGACGTTAAAATAACTCAAAGCATTGCCGAAAGTCTAGGTTCAAAAATAACCATTACTGGAAAACACTCTCTTAGTATTCACACCCCCAAAATTTCTTCCACCGTCGTTCCTCATGGTACGGGCAGTAAGTCACGAACCTCTTTTATCTTTGCCGCACCATTACTTGCCAGAAATGGCCAAGCTACTATTCCCACCCCAGGAGGAGATCGTTTAGGTGCCAGACCCCTTGATCGACTTTTTGATTGTTTTAAAGAAATGGGCATCAGTACCGAATTTAAAGACGATCTCATGATTTTTAAAACGGATAAAATAAAGCCAGTCCACTACGTCTTTAATAAGCCCAGCCACACTGTTACCGAAGTCGTTCTTATGACTGCCGCTCTTGCTTCAGGCCAAAGTATTTTTGAAAATGCAGCCATCGAGCCCGAAATTGACGACCTAATCAAAATGCTAAATAGTATGGGGGCTGATATTCAACGACAAAAAGATAATCATAAAACAATCATTGTCAACGGAGTTCAAAAATTAAATGGCACTGACCATCAAATAATTTCTGATCGCAACGAAGCCATCACCTTTGCCTGCGCCGCTCTTGCCACCAAGGGTTCTGTAAATATTTTAAGGACAGATCCAAAAATTGTTCAAACCTTTCTTAATACTATCGAAAAAATGGGAGCAAAGGTCGAAACAGGCCAAGACGAAATGACCATATCTTGGGTAAAACAACTTAAGGCTATTGATATAGAAACAGGGCCAGAACCCGGTTTTATGACTGATTGGCAGGCGATTTTTTCTGTCCTTTTAACTCAAGCTATTGGTGTCAGTACCATAATCGAAAAAGTTTACCCCTCGCGTTTTCAACATATTCAATATCTAAACCAGATGGGAGTAAAAACAACTTTCTTTAATCCTGATGTTGACCACCCGGAAACTTTTTACGAATTCAACCCCGATACCGACAAAGCAGATTATTTCCACGGAGTGAAGATATATGGGCCAGTAAAGTTAAATCCCTCTCAGTTTAGCATTGACGATCTTCGTGCCGGCGCCTGCATCACTCTAGCTGCCCTTACCGCCCAAGGCGAAAGCATAATTAATAACGTCGAATATATTGAAAGGGGATATGAAAAACTAGCCGACAGACTCCGTTCATTAGGTGCTAATATAAAATATATAAAAACATGATTCATTTATATCTTGGGCTACTCTTATTTTCCTTCTTAACCACTAGCATACTTGTCGTTCCTTACATCAATTTACTCTATAAAATTAAATTCCAGCGACAAAAGCAATCCACTCTCGATTTTCAAAATAAACGAACTCCGATTTTTGATAAATTCCACACTCAAAAAAGTGGCACCCCGGTTGGTGGGGGACTACTAATTATTGTCTCCGTTGTCATATTATTTGCCATTCTCCTTCCAATTTTAAAGGCATCCCATCTCTTTATTTCCAGCAATTATCACCTATATAACGAGCTAGTTGTCATCTTTTTTACTTTTATAAGCTTTGGACTACTCGGACTCTACGATGATATTTTAAAATTTTTCTCCTTTAAAAAAACCGGCTTTTTTGGACTAAGAATGAAATACAAACTTCTTCTCCAATTGATCCTCGCCACCATTGTTTCCTGTCTAATTTATTTTCAATTAGGCATAAATTTTATCTATCTTCCCTTTATTGGTGCCATTAGCTTAAACTTTTTCTTTATTCCTATTGCCACCACATTAATCGTTGCTTTTGCCAATTTTTTTAATATTAGCGATGGTCTCGATGGACTTGCCTGTGGCACTCTTATGATTTCACTCTTTGCCTTTTGGATTCTTGCTGGCACCTCTCTTGACACTCCCATTTCACTCTTTCTTTCCCTTTGGATTGGCTCATTAATTGCCTTTCTCTATTTCAACGTCTTTCCTGCCAGAATTTGGCTCGGTGACGTTGGTTCACTTTCCTTCGGTGCCACCTTTGCTGTAATTGCCCTTCTTCTTGGAAAAATCGTACCACTACTTATTGTTGGAGCCCCCTTCATTGTCGAAGGTATGAGTAGTGCCCTTCAGATAATTAGCAAGGTTTATTTTCACAAAAAACTCTTTCCTGCAGCTCCAATCCATCTTACCCTCCAAAAAAACGGTTGGGAAGAGCCTAAAATTGTTTTTAGAGCCTGGCTTGCAACAATAGTATTAGCAATTTTTGGTCTATGGTTAGGGATAAATTAAAAGATCTTCAACAGGAAATATCAAAATATATTGGTATTCCTTATTTTAGCAATACCAAAAAAATATTCTCGAAAAATGCTGTTGATTTAGGTAAAGGTTCAGCCAAGGAAATTGCCCTAAAGACTATTGAGCTGGCAAACAAAGAAAACATCAAGTTAATCGATCTCACCTCCAAACAAATTTACAACCTCCAAAAGAAAAACAAAATTGGTATCGACTGCTCAGGACTTGCCTGCCATCTTCTTAATTTCTATTTTGATACAAATATAAATGTCAGAAGAACTTCCGCTGATATGTTGACCTCACCACCATTATCAAAAGAAATCGACATAAACGACGCCTCAACAGGGGACCTAATTCGTCAAAGAAATGGCCACCATCTCCTCTTTGTCATCGAAAAAATCAGAGACAAAATCATCTACGTCGATTCTTCACTTAGGGGCCGCGGTGTCCATTTCGGCGAGTTTGACATCAAGGACAAAAATTTTAAACACGACGGGGTTTACCGACTATTTCTCCTCAATTAGCTCCTGATATTTTAGAGGATCAATTGACAATATCTCCACCTCTGTTCCACACTCAGAACACTCCAAAATATCTCCCACCGACAACTTTTCACCTTTAATTTCAGCCTGACAATCAGGGCAAACAACTTTATTATTAGTATCTGGCATATAATTTAGCTAAAATATAACTAATCTGATTATTACACATCTATTTATCTACTCAACTACTAAACTATTCAACTAAACATGACACCTCTTACAAAAATTGGCCAACTCTATTTTAAACGAGAAGACTTAAACCCTACCGGCTCAGCCAAAGACCGTGCCCTTCCAGTTCAAATTGAAAATTTACTTCAACAGAAATATTCTACGGCCGTAATTTCTTCAACTGGAAATGCTGCCATTTCCGCCTCATACTATTGCCATCAGGCAAATATCCCCCTGACTGTCTTCGTTTCTCCCCACATAAACCCAAAAAAATTGTCTTTAATTAAAGCCCATGTCATAAAAAGTCCCCGACCTATTAGTGATTCCATAAAATTTTCAAAAAGTCATAAATCATATTTACTTCGACAATCTACCGATCCCCATGCTCAAACTGGCTATGGTCAAATCGCCACCGAGTTGCTCATTCAACTACCAGAAATTACCAGTCTTATCATTCCGGTTGGCAGCGGCACAACTCTTCTTGGTGTTGCCAAAAAACTACCCAAAAATGTAAAAATTTTTGCCGCCCAATCAGCCGCCAACCCCACCATTTCTTCCCACTTCGACTCTGAATATCTCCCCGAGGAAATTAACATCACCGATTCATTGACCGTCAAGTATCTTCCCCTAAAAAAGGAAATTATCGCTCAAATAAAACAACATCATGGATCTGCCGC
>JAHISL010000031.1 GCA_018818185.1 Patescibacteria group bacterium
ATCAAGTCACATTTCCGCCGCTTCTTTCGTTTCCTTTCCTGACGCTTTTGTTTATACTGTTATTAGAATGCCATCAAAAAAGGAGATTTCTTTATTACCAAACGAAGATAACAGCAACACCTTTATTGCCCGTTTTCTAAAGTGGGTCTCAACTGTTGGCCGTGTAGTCATAATTTTTACTGAACTAATTGTTATCCTCGCCTTTTTGTCACGATTTTGGCTCGATAGAAAAAATTCCGATTTATCGGAAATATTACGTCAGCAGAAAGCAATCCTAAACAGTACTCAAGAGTTTGAGGATGACTATACCTCTCTCCAGCTTCGTCTAAAATATATCAAATCCTTTTACCAAACTGAACCAAAATATGTTGATAATCTCAATTCAGTAATTCATAGCCTGCCCGAAGCAATCTATTTTCAGACTTTTAACTTTACTCAAGATAAAAAAACATCGGAAGTTGTAGCCAAAATTGATCTATATTCTTATCAGGAAGATGCCATCGTTGATTTCATCACCAATCTCAAGCTCAATCCCGATGTTCGCTCAGTCGAAATTCAAAAGATTGAAAAAAAGACCAAAGATAGTCGATATTATTTAAGTATTAGTCTCGCCTTTAATAAATCATGAAAATAAATATTGACACCGCCAAAATTTATTCACGATTAAATCCACTTCTTGGTTATCTTCAGAAACAAAAGGAGAATCAAAAGCTTATCAAGATGATTGAGCTTGGTTCGACCTTCTTCCTCATCTCCTTTTTTACCTTTTTTGCCATAAAACCAACTTTTTTAACCATTTCCACTCTCTTGGGTGATATCAAGTCAAAAGAGTTGCTCAATACTCAACTCAAAAAGAAAATAAACGATGTTATCGCCGCCCAAGATCTCTTTTCTCAAGTTCAAGAAAGGTACTATTTAGTTGAATCGAGTTTGCCTCAAAACCCCAGGTTTTATCAGGCCACTTCTCAGATTTTGGCTACTGCTCAAACTCACCAAATTATGGTCAATAAACTCGATTTCTTTGTTCAAGACAACGGCAACTTTTCGACAAATGTTAGTACCAGTTCTTCCTATCTATCCGCAATCTCTTTTGTTTCCGATATTCTAAACAATCGTCGTCTTATCGGTCTCGACAGTTTTACCTTTTCTCTTGGCAAGTCACCTCAAGACCAAAAAGTTGATGTAAATATTCCCTTAAAAGTTTATTATTGGCCAAGCGATGATAAAAAATAAGCTACCAAAATATTTTGTTTTTCTTGGAATTTGTACTTTTTTGGCCATCTTTTTTATTGTTGTCCAGCAAAGTTATAACAATTTGATTCGAGCCACAGCTGAGGTTAAAAGTAGTTCTCTAATTCGTTCGATCACCCCAGACCTTGATATTGAGGTCTTAGATGAAATTGAAAAAAGACAGGAGATCTTTCCATGAGAGATAAGCATTTTCCCACCGTCATTGGCGTCATTTTACTTATGGTCATTTTATTTTCTGGTGTTTATCTATCCCAACGGACAACCAGTCTTTCTTCGAAGGCCAGTTCTTCCTGTGAGCCAATTAATCCCCAGATAAACAATCTTACCTACGGTTCTTTTGATTTTTCTTTTACTACTTCCACCTCTTGTCTGGCCACTCTTAAAATAAATGACAAAATATTTAAGGACTCTTCCACTGTTTTCAACACTCATTATTTTAAGGTTACCAATCTTTCCCCCAATACTTCATATCAATTTAGTCTAATTTCTGGCAATACCACTTATTCTAGGCCAGAGTTTAGCTTGGTTACCGCCACCAAGCCGAGTTCTTCAATTCCTGCATCAAATCTAGCTTGGGGTAGAATTGTTGACTCTAATATTGAACCAGTTTCAGGTGCTATCATTTATTTGGTCATTCCTGGAAGCCAGCCACTTTCTGCTTTTTCCAATAAAGATGGTAACTGGAATATTTCCTTTGCCACCTCCTTCAATGAAAGTAAAACAGACTGGTTTAGCCCCACTTCTCCCTTAGATGAAGACATTATTGTCTATTCCCCAGATGGCAAATTAACTCAGCTTACCAACCGTACCGACAACAACGATCCTGTCCCCGATATCATTGTTGGTCAAAATTATTTTTCCACTACCAGCACCACTACCACCAGTAGCCTTCTTGATTCCACCGCCACTCAAAGTACTGTCAGTCTAAGTCTTACCAGTCCCCAAGAATCCGAAAGTATTTCCTCCCTCAGGCCAGACATCTTTGGCAATGGTCCCGCTGGTGCCATTTTTCAACTGAAACTGGACGGTTTTACGAACAACGTTACTGTCGCCAGCAACAACGTTTGGCACTGGTCACCTTCGCAAGATCTTTCTCTTGGCTCTCATCAACTAGTATTAACCTATCAGAACACGACCATAACTCGAAATTTTACTGTCGCCAGCGATGATAATTATCTTGCCTTCTCTTCAACCCCCTCTGCCACCATCGCCCCTACCGTTGTCCCTACCGAAATTCCTTCTCCCACCCCAACCTTGGTTGTTAGAACTGCCAAAGTCTCTACTACTTCCTCCCTTTTAAAAAGTGGTGCCACTCTACCTACATTTGCATTAATCATTGCCTCTGTGGCATTATTTGGTATATCC
>JAHISL010000032.1 GCA_018818185.1 Patescibacteria group bacterium
CCAATGTCTGATTTGGGATCAGCTAGTTGAGCATCATTAATTTTACTAAAGACATAACCTGGATCTTCGCCACAATTAATGGCTAGTTTTCTAATAGGTTGTTGAAGAGCAAATTTTAAGATATCAACACCGACTTGTTCTTCGGCCGAGTCAGTTTTCAATTTGTCGAGGGCATAGGATGCTTTGAGAAGAGCAACACCGCCACCAGGAAGAATACCTTCCTCAACTGCAGCCTTGGTAGCATCGATGGCATCTTTGACGCGCTCGAGTTTTTCTTTCATTTCAACTTCGGTAGCACCGCCAACTTGGATAACAATGGCACCACCAACTAATTTGGCGATTCTTTGACGGAAAGAGTCTTTGTCGTAATCGGAAGTTGACTTGTTCTCTAAGGCGTTTTTAATCTGAGAGACACGGGCGTTGATTTCGGCTTCAGAACCGTGACCACCGATAATTCTAGTTTTGTCTTTGTCGGAGGTAATGGAGTCGGCTTGGCCACAGTATTCAACCGGATCAGCATTTTCGAATTTGATACCAAGATCGTCCGAAATTACCTTGCCACCGGTCAAAACAGCAATATCTTCGAGCATAGCTTTACGTCGATCACCAAAGCCAGGAGCTTTGACAGCCAAAACGTTGAAGGTGCCACGAAGCTTGTTAACGACGAGAGTAGCTAGTGCCTCACCATCAATATCTTCGGAGATAATGACAAAGTTCTTGGTTAACTTGACCAATTTTTCTAAAAAGGGAAGGATGTCTTGAATGGAAGAAATCTTTTTATCAGTTATGACGATGTAAGGATGATCGATAACAGCTTCCATTTTTTCAGTGTCAGTGGCGAAATAAGCAGAAAGAAAACCGTTGTCGAATTCCATGCCGGAAGTTTCTTTGGTTTCGAGAGCAAGTCCCTTTCCTTCTTCGGCAGTAATTAAACCATTGCGGCCAACCTTGACCATAGCAGAGGCAATTTCTTTACCAATTTCTTCACTAGCGGCAGAGATTGTAGCGACTTTTTCTATAGAAGCTTGATCGTCAGCCTTGATATCTTTTTTCATATCATTGAGTTCTTTGATGACAACGGCGAGAGCCTTTTCAAGACCACGGCGGACAATCATGGGATTGGCGCCAGCGGCAACATTTTGAAGACCTTTGTTTACGATGGCCTGAGCTAAAACAGTTGAGGTGGTGGTGCCGTCTCCAGCTGAATCGTTAGTTTTTGAGGCAGCCTCTTTGACTAACTGAGCACCCATGTTTTCATAGGGATCCTTAAGATCAATTTCTTTGGCAACGGAGACACCGTCGTGGATAACGGTAGGTCCGCCCCACTTTTTCTCGATGGCAACGTTACGACCCTTAGGACCAAGGGTGGTAGCAACGGCATCGGCCAAAATATTTACACCTTTTAATAATGATTGTCGGGCTTCCTGCCCGAATTTGAGTTGTTTTGCCATATGTTTAGATAATTAGTTGAATAGATAAATAGATTAATAGTTTAATAGTTATTTAATAACTGCCATGACGTCCTCGAACTTGAGGATTAATAGATTGGTCTGACCGTCCTTGTATTCTTTGCCACCCCATTCTTTATAGACAATAACGTCGCCGACCTTAACTGGACAGGTTACCTCATGACCATCATCAAAGATGGAGGCACCAACGGCAATAACTTTTCCAGATTGAGGTTTTTCCTCGTGAGATTCGGGTAAAACGATACCAGAAGCGGTTGTTTTTTCTTGTTTGAGAGGCTCAACTAAAAGATAACCAGAGACAGGTTGAATGTTTGAGATAGGCATAAATATATTGAATTAATAATTATCAGTCGAGGCAGTAGACTGCTAATATTATATACGGAGAGAGATTTTGGTCAAGGGGATAATGAAGGAGTAGTCATTAAAACCGATGTATAATGGATTTAATATGTCAAAAATAAAAACGATTCAAGCGAGGGAAATATTGGCTAGTGGTGGAGCGCCCACACTTGAAGTGACGGTGACCTTGGAATCAGGGGCGATTGGCGAAGCTTCAGTAAGTTATGGAGCCAGCGCAGGAAGTCGAGAAGCAATGGTACTTTTAGACGAAGATAAGAATAGATATGGAGGTAAGGGAATGTTGAGAGCGGTGGCAAATGTAAACGAAATTATGACACAACACCTTGTCGGAATGGAGGCAAGCGAACAGGAAAAAATTGACCAAAAAATGATCGAACTTGATGATAGTGATGATAAGTCAACACTGGGAGGAAACTCGATGTTGGGGGTAAGCATGGCTGTGGCAAGAGCCCAGGCAAATGAGGAAAAAATGCCGCTTTATAAATATTTACAAAAAACCTTCAAGTTGGCCGATTTTAGAACATTACCCAAACCAATGATAGTAATGATTGAGGGAGGAAAACATGCTGATAAAACTACAGATTTACAGGAATATTGTGTCAGCGCCATGGGTGAAAAAACTGCAGCAGAGAACATCAGAATGGAAATGGAAATTTATGGAGAACTCAAAAAGATTTTAAAAAGAGAAGGTTTGTCGGTGAACGTTGGCAACGAAGGAGCTTTTGCTCCTGAGGGGGTCGAAAACAACGAAAAACCAATGGAATATTTAGTCGAAGCAATAAAAAATGCCGGATATGTTCCAGGGGTTGATGCCGGATTGTCGATTGATGCGGCGGCAAGTGAATTTGCCACAACCAACTTAGAAACAAAACAAACTAGCTATGAACTCAAAATTGAAAACAAAACACTTAACTCGGAAGAACTAATCGAATACTACATAAAGTGGATTGAAAAATATCCCTTTGTGAGCTGGGAAGACATGCTTTCAGAATTTGACTGGAAAAGTTGGCCTTTATTGACAGAAAAGATGGCGGGAAAATTTCCAAATATTGCTGATGATCTGACGGTAACAAATAGAAAAACTTGGCAAGAGGCAATCGATGACAAGGCGGCTACGGCAATTTTGATTAAACTAAATCAGGCAGGAACAGTAAGCGAAACTGTGGATTGTTGTAAATTGGCAATTGAAAATAATATGTGGACAGTGCCATCACATCGAGGTGGAGGAGAATCGAACGATACCTTTATGGTTGATTTGGCAGTGGCAGTAGGAAGTGAATATATCAAATGTGGCCCAACTAGAGGCGAAAGAGTGTGTAAATATAACCGATTAATGAGAATTGAAGAAGAAAGTAAATAGCTTATAAGGTGGTAGAATAGGCTATGGCAGAGAGACTGGATCTAATCCAAGGAGCTAAAAAGAGATTTATCAGAATTGGAAACAAGGTTGGAATTGGGACAATGCACAAATTATTAGCCGTTGAAATGACTGGATCTAGATTTCTTGATGTTGACGCAAATGACACACAGGAAATGAGGGAGAGATTTGAGATGATCGTAAGGGAGAATGATTTGGAAAATGAGGTAA
The DNA here is from genome assembly GCA_018818185.1 of Patescibacteria group bacterium. Lineage (GTDB taxonomy): Bacteria > Patescibacteriota > Microgenomatia > UBA12405 > UBA12405 > UBA12158. The sequence continues at coordinate 3,418 of JAHISL010000032.1, forward strand.
AGGGTGGTGATATGGGGATGTTATATCGAGATGCAGAAGGAGTGGTGGTAGTTACTGGAAAATCGACTGGGTTTGAGTATCCAGATATGGCTAAGACTGTAGCAAAAGAGAACAGAAGAATTAGCCTTGGGGTATTTAGTCAGATATACGCCGAAGAAAAATTTGAGATAAGGCCTTTTTAAATTTGGTATTCAAAATATTGATCATAAGGAATGGTCCAAGAGACAGTATCTTCAATGGTAGCATTCTCCATAATTTTTCGAAAAAGACGGATAGAATTACCGTGGGCAGAAATGGCAATGCCCAAATTTTGGCCACCATATTGTGCCTTAAGATCTGTAATAAAGGATTGAACCCTAATTTCGACGTCAGCAAAAGACTCACCATTATTGGTCTTGTCAGCCCAGCCACGATGCCATTTATCAAATTGCTCTTGACCATATTTTTCCAAAATCTCAGCATGAGTATGACCAGCAATATCACCATAAGATCTCTCGATGACTCTATCGTCAATAATGGTTTCTTGGCATTCTGGATGAAAAACTAAGACCTCTTTGAGAGTGTCGGCGGCACGAGAAAGACGAGTAGTAATGGCAAGATTAATTTGCTTATCTTTTAGCATAAGTCCTAAATTTTTGGCTTGCTCGATTCCTAGAGGAGTCAACTTTGCGTCAAGCCAGCCGGTAAAGGTTTTACTAAGATTGTATTCTGACTGACCATGGCGGAAGAGATAAATTGTTGACATAAAAACATTATAGACGATTGGCGACGGTTTTTTGGTTCTTTAAAATTAAAAATATAGCGAAGGAGATGATTACGGCAGAAACGTAACCGAGACTATTGGGAGTAAAATTTGTAAGAAGAAAACCACCTAAAATTGGCCCCAAAACCTGACTAATGCTTTGGAGAGAAGAACTAACTCCAAGAATAGTCCCCTGCTCTTGCCGAGAAACTGAACGGGAGATATCAGCACTTAAGATCGGTCGAACAAAGCTGCCTCCAAAGGCAAAGAGAGTAAAAACTAATAAAAGTAGCCAAGGGTTATTTAGAAGAGAAAGAAGGAGAAAAGAAATTAGAACAGAAAATAGACCAAAAATTTTCATATTTTTTTCACCAAAGTGGCCGATAAAAAATTTAAAAAGAACTGTCCGAAAAATGATATTGATAAAACCGACATAGGCTAAACCATAACCAATTAAATCGGCACTAAGTCCGAATTTTATACTGGCAAAGAGAGGCATGGAACCTGTCCAAACGGCATGGGTAGAGACAAAGGAAAAAAATTCTAATAATTTTGACCTAATTTTAGGGTCAGCGAAATATCGGGAGAAGGCGGAGGTATCAATAATTTGACGAAAGGAAAATTTGAACTCTTTTTTGACAGTAACTGTCTCTTTTAAAAAGAAGTGGGTTAGAATGATGCTGATAAAGCTGATGAAGGCGGCCAGAAAAGCGGCCAAAGAATAATTAAAACGGGAAAGATAACCGCCAATAGCGGGACCAATTAAAAAGCCAATGGAAAAAGCTACCCCGGAAATAGCAAAAATTTTGCTCCGATCCTTTTTGGTAGAGGTATCAGAAAGATATGCCTGAGCAAGGGTGAAATTACTACCTAAGAGACCATCGATAGCCCGAGATAAAAAGATTAGCCAAAGACTATGAGCAAAACCTAGAACAATAAAACTAATGAAGGTGGAAAGCTGAGAAAGAATAAGTAAGGGTTTGCGACCATAGGTATCGGAGAGACGTCCAATAATCGGAGAAGAAAAAAATTGAAAGAGAGAGAAGGAGGCGGGAATTAAACCAACGACTAGAGGGGTGGCACCTAGCTCACTGGCGTAAAGAGGCAAAAAAGGTAAGATCAGCGAAAAACCTAAAACCTCGGTGATCTGAATAATTAAGACAATAAAATGCTCGCGTTTTAATTTCATGGATAGAGTATTTTACACTACAGAGATTGGGAACATTTATTAAAAATTTGAACTGTAAGGCCAGTAATATTTGACACGCAAAAATTAAATGATATACTTCCTTAAATTTGGAACGCGCTAAGGAGGAAATAATACACCCTCTGAGCATATCGACAAAATCGATACGGGAACTCCCGAAACAGAGTTGTGAGTATCACTGCTTTTAGCAAGTACTCGATAATAAGATTAACTTATGTCGAAAGCTAAAGCACCGTGAGGTGCTTTTTTTAGTGAGTAAGTTAATAAAACAAGGTGGTACCGTGAGAAGCCCTCACCCTTGTAAGACCTTAATGGTTTTGCAAAGGCGAGGGCTTTTTTTGTACCGACGGGAGCCAGACGGTTTTGGCGACAGTCTGTAAAACTGTTTTAAGCAGGTTCAACTCCTGCCCGTCGGACTATGAAAAATAGAAAAAAGCGAATAGTAAAAAAGGGACGGATGCATACAGATTTGTATCGACGCTAGTTTAGTGGAATTAAGATTTATTAAAAATTATTAAAAAAATAAAAAAAATGAGAAATACAATTGAAAATAGTGGATGGAGACAAGAACCAGTTCTCAATATCCAGCAAAGAAAAATTAGAAGTGAGGAAACAGTAATGGATCCAAAGATGTGCGCCAGCAAGGCGGCAGATGTGGCTGTGGGAATTATTCATATCTTGAGCCAAAATTACGGAACCCATAACCTGGCATCAAACATTGCCCCACTGGAAGAATCAATTAGAGGTGGACAAATTAAAGCGTTTTTAAAAATTGACCAAAATTTGTCTCCAGTTGCTTGTGCGGCGTTGGTAAAAATCAATGACGAGGAAGTTGAGCTGGGTAGAGCTGCCTGTGTTAAGGGGGCAAATGGCGGTAATGGCCAACTGATGGTCGAGGCCTTCAATCAATGGGAAGAGGGGGAACTTTTTCCTGAATCTAAAATATTAAGGGCAGAAGTGAGAACTGCGAAGTCGACAAAGGAAGTCCCGGGGGGACAGGCAACTCAGGCAATTTGTTTAAGAAAGATTGGCTTCGTCCCGACAGCAATGGCACCAATGTTTCATCACGGAATTCCTGATAGACAGGAAATATTTTTGCTGGCTTCAATCCTTAGAGATAAAAATATGATTAATTTGCAAAAACAAATTCCAAGCTCAATCGGAGATGATCTGGAAAAAGAAAGTTTTAATATTTTTTGGAAAAAGTTTTTCGGAGAAGAGGCGGAATTTGTTGAGGCTGAAAAGGGGGAGATAAAAAGCAATTTTGAAGCCAAGGTGCTTGGGCCATTTGTCGAGCTAAGGGAAACAAGGGGGAGGAGTAGAGCTGAAGAGGTGGTTAATCCATTTTTTGAAGAAGGCGGTAGATTCGCACTGGCGAGGGTATCTTTGGAAAGACCAACAGAGGTAGTGGCGGCACAAAGTGTTGAGCTAAAAAAGATGGGCTTTAGGCTGGCAGGGTTTGAACCAGTGATTAGAAATGGAGAAATTTCGATTGATATCTTGTTTGGGAAATTATCAAAAGAGGGGAAGGAAGTAATGGTGTTGCCATCATTTACTGAGGGTGTTTTTAGCCATAGAGAGGAAGAAATATTAATTCAAAATTCAATACAATGGAGACAAAATTAATCAAAAAGTTAGTTGAGACAAAATCGCTTAGCGGAGATAAGGACAATTGCCTTAAAGCCCTAAAGATTATTGAAACAGAAATTAAACGAAATAATATTCCAGTAATTATTAAATTTAATAATAGTGTTCCCTTTTTAATTGCGGGAGAGATTGATAGAGCTTCAATATTGTTTTTGAGCCACACTGACGTTGTTCCGGCGAGAGGTGAACAATTTATTTTAAAAAGAAAGGGAAATAAATTATTTGGAAGAGGAGTACTTGATATGAAAGGGCCAATGGTGGCTTGCTTGAACGCTTTTATAAAACTGTGGAATCTTGGAAAAAGGGATGGTCTTTTTGCTGTAACCTGTGATGAAGAAGTTGGAGGTTTTAATGGGGCAAATTTTTTAGCAAAAAAGTTTTTTGGTAAAATTGAAATGGCAATTGTGGCCGATGGTGGAAGTGGAGAAAATTTAATAATAATCCAAAAGGCACCGTTTCATATAAAACTCACAGCCGAGGGAAAATCAGCCCATGCTTCAAGACCGTGGGAAGGGAAAAACGCGGCAGAAAATTTGTTGAAGTGTAGTAAAGAGATAATCAAAGAATTTGAGGGCAAAACAAATGAATCAACAACGGCTGTATTGACACAATTTCATAGCGGAGAGGCAACTAATGTGGTTCCAAATAAGGCAGAGGCGATAATCGATATGAGAATTAAACAAGAATCAGAAGTGGCAGGTTTGATAAAAATGGTTGAAACAGTTACAAAAAAACATGGATGTGAATGGGAAAAGATTGACGAGCCTCTGTTTTTTGAAGTGAAAAAAGATAACTTTTTTATTGAAAGATGGAGAAAAATTGCTCGAGAAATATCCGGAAAGGAAGTAGAACTGAAAATAGAATGTGCTGCCTCTGACGCTAGATTTTTGTGGCAGGAATTAAAAATTCCAGTAATTGTTACCTCGGCAATTGGGGGTGGGGCGCATGGAACTACAGAGTGGGTGGATATTAATTCTTTGCAGAGATTATCCGAAACAATTGTTAAGTTTATTAATAGTTTATAATTCAACTATGACAACAGAAGAAAAAATAAATTTAATTAGCCGAAACTGCCAAGAAGTGTTGACAGAGGAAGATCTTAAAAAATTAATTGAATCTGGAAAGACAATAAGACACTATATCGGTTTTGAAATTTCGGGTTTGGTGCACTTGGGAACAGGATTAATGTCGATGGGAAAAATCGCGGATTTTTTGAAGGCTGGGGCAGAATGTAGAATATTCTTGGCAGATTTTCACAGTTTTTTGAATAATAAATTGGGAGGAAAATGGGAGGATATTCGTTGGGCTTCAGAGAACTATTTTAAACAAGCATTGATTGCTTCACTTAAGTGTTTTGGAGTAGATGAAGACAAGGTAGAGTTTGTAAGTGGAAAGGATCTTTATGAAAAAAATCCGATTCATTGGCAGAATTTTATGGAGATTGGAAAACAAGTAACTTTGTCAAGAAACTTGAGAAGTATTTCGATAATGGGCAAAAAACAAGGAACAGACGTTAATATGGCGACTCTTTTTTATCCCCCATTGCAAGTTGCCGATATTGTCACTATGGATATAAATTTGGCACATGCGGGAATGGATCAAAGAAAGGCACATGTGATTGCCAGAGATGCTATAAAAAAAATTCCAGGAGAACATCAAAACCCGGTAGCTGTTCACCAAAATTTGATTGCAGGATTAACAGCACCGGAGGCTGGAGCAAATGATGAGGAATCCTTAAAAATGAGTAAGTCAAAGCCAAATAGTGCGATCTTTGTTCACGATAGCCCCGAAGAAATTAGAAATAAAATAAAAAAAGCTTACGGGCCACCAAAAGAAACAGAAAATAATCCCCTGTTAAATTGGGTAAAAACCCTGGTTTTTTGGGGAGAAGAAGATGGCGAGTTTACAATAGAGAGACCAGAAAAGTTTGGAGGTAATGCGACTTACACCAAATACACAGATGTGGTAGCTGATTACGCCTCGGAAAAACTCTTCCCTCTCGATTTAAAAAATGCACTGGCGGAATGGATTATAAAAAAACTTGAACCAGCAAGAAAACATTTTGAGAATCCAGAAATGACCAAGAACTTAGTAAAAATGAAAGAACTTTTAGAAAGGACCTAAATAGTAGATGAAAAATTTAGTAATTACGGGCACCTCTGGGGTGGGTAAAACTTTTTTAGAGGAGCAGTTAGAGAAACAAAAGTTAACTTTTCAAATTCCTAAATATACTGATAGGCCGGCAAGACCTGGTGAAAATTCAACTAAATTGGTTTGCCTTAGTTCTGAGGAATTTCAAACAAATAGAACAAATTTCTTTTTCACTCTAAAATACGGCGAATATAATTATGGTTGGAAAAAAGAGGACCTAAAAAAGGAGCCCGTATCATTAGCGATAACCCAGGGAAGTTTAGAAGAATTTTTAGAACTTAATTCCAACTTTTTACCAATACTATTAGAGGTAAATGAAAATAATTTAGAGATGCTAAGACAGAGAATGATAAAGAGAGGTGAAAGTGAGGATAAAGTTTTTAAGAGACTAGAGTTGAGCAAAAAAGAATTAAAAAACGCTAGAAAATACCAAAAGATATTAAAGAAGTACAACGGATTAATTTTCCAAATAAAAAATGATCATACTATTTTTGAGGAAGTGATACCGACTTTGGCCATGTTGAAGTGATTAGCTGAGATTCGACTAGTTTGGTCTGGCCACGAAGAATTTGATAAACAGATTCCGTGACAAAGGGAATAAAAGGATGAAGAAGTTTAAGAGAGGTAATCAAAACGGTGAGCAAAACGGGAATAACCTCTTCTCCTCTATCCTTAGTTTTTTCAATATAAACATCGCAAAAATCATGCCAAAAGAAATGGTAAAGATCTTCACTGGCTTGACCAAAACGATATTTGTTTAGATTGGAGGAGGTTGAAGAAATAATTTTGTTTAAGTTGTCTAAAATGCTTTTGTCATCTTTATTTAAAGCGGAAATATCGATATCTGAAGAAATTTTAAGATCAGGATTTTTTTCTTTAAAACGTTCGATAATCATTAGGACAAAGCGAGAAGCGTTCCAAATTTTGTTGACGAAATTTCTTTGAGCACGAATTTTATCGTCTGATAGGGCAATATCGGATCCAGGAGCGACACCAATAACGAGAGCCATGCGAAGGGCATCGGCACCGTAATTTTGAGCAATATCAACAGGATTAACAGCATTTCCTTTTGACTTGCTCATTTTTTGACCTTTGGCATCGAGGACTCGAGAATGCATGTGAGCAACTTTAAAAGGTACTTCTCCGGTAACATAAAGGCCAAAGATGATCATTCTGGCGACCCAAAAAAAGAGGATATCCCACATGGTGTCCAAAACAGTGGTGGGGTAAAAATAATCAAAATCAGGAGAGTGGTTACCATTGGGATCCCAACCTAAAGTTGAGTATGGCCATTGACCGGAGGAAAACCAAGTGTCAAAGGTGTCGGTCTCTTGAAGAATCAATTTCCCCTGTTTTTTAGCCTCTTCTTTGGAAAGGTAGTAGGGAGAATCAGCCGGAGCGTTTAAGGTTTGGAGACCAGATTCAATTTGAGAAAAATCATATTGAGATTGAAGGTCGCGCCAATAGCCTGAAACATTACTGCCGTCTTTTGTAACAAAATTTATAAGAACTTCGGGATTATTATCCAAAACGTACCAGGCGGGAATTCTTTGACCCCAGACAATTTGACGGGAAATATTCCAATCACGGATATCGTTCATCCAGAGAAGAAAGGATTTTTTGAAACGCTTGGGAAAGATGGTAACCTTTTCATCTTTGACAGCCTTGGTGGCAGAGGCGGCAAGATCCTTCATTTTTACAAACCATTGGGGAGAAGTAATTGGTTCAATGGGACGACCGCAACGATAACAGTGGCCAACTTCATGAGAATAATCTTTGATCTTTTCCATGAGACCGATAGTAGTCAAATCATCGATTACCGCTTGTCGGAGCTGATTTGGAAAAAGCCCTTGATATTTCTTTGGAACATTATCGTTGGCTTTTCCATCATAATCAAAGATTCGAATAAACTTTAGGTTGAATTTTTTACCCAGGTCATAATCTTCGGGAGAATGAGAAGGGGTGACCTTAACAGCCCCGGTACCAAATTTGATATCGATTGAAGAATCAAATATGATGGGAATTTCTCGGTTGACTAAAGGTAAAAGAAGTTTTTTGTTTTTTAGATCAGAATATCTTTTGTCTTTGGGGTTAACGGCCACGGCGGTATCGCCAAGCATGGTTTCGGGACGAGTAGTGGCAACAGTGACATAACGATCTTTTTCCCCTACTACTGGGTATTTGAAATACCAGAGATGAGAATCAACGCTTTTATGGAGGACTTCGAGATTAGAAAAAGAGGTACCACAAAAAGTACAATAGTTGACAATTTTTTCATCACGATAAACTAAATTTTCGGAAACCATCTTTCTGAAAACGGCATAGATGCGTTGGTTATGATCCTCGTCCATGGCGAATTTTTCCCGAGTCCAATCAAGAGAAAAACCGAGGCGTTTCATCTGATTTTTTGCCAAGTCGCGGTTGGTGTTAACAAATTCAAAAATCTTTTTAAAAAGAGTGTCTCGATCATAATCAAAGCGAGATTTACCTTCTTTTTTTAACTCTTTTTCATAAACAAATTGGGTTTCAATACCAGCGTGATCGGTGCCCGGTAACCAGAGGGTTGGATCACCAAGCATGCGATGGTAGCGAATCATAATATCCTCGACGGCGTAAAGAGCGTGACCGGCATGTAAAGGATTGTTGGCGTTTGGTGGTGGCAAGATAATAGTGAATGGTTCTTTTTCTTTTCGAGCTTTTTTTGGATTTGGAGGAACAATAGGAGTAAAGGCACCCGATTTTTCCCAAGATTGATAAATCTCAGGTTCTTTGGCAGGATTGTAACTCTTGTCCATGAAGCTATTTTAGCACGAAAACAAGGCTAAAATGGATTATTCGATAGTCTGGTGCATTAAAACTTCATCGACATAAGTATTTTTACGAAAGAGGGCTTTGGGAAGACGACCGTATTCGGTAAAGCCCAGGGATTTATATAAGTTTAGAGCAACCTCGTTGTTGGCAAAACACCCGAGGATGATAATTTTTAGACCAGGAAGACGTTTTTTTGACTCTGAGATAACTAGCTTCATTAATAATTTTCCAACACCTTGGCCTCGGGCCTCGGGAGAAAGAGTAATCCCAAAAGAGCCAATATGCTTACTTACTCTTTCTTTTAAGGTGATATCAGAAATACCAGACAACTTACCGTCAATAAAGACAAAAAGAAAAACGCATTTTTTTTGACGGATATTTTTTATATTCTTATCAAGCCAATCGGCCTCAGTTTTTTTGGAAATTTTTTCACCTTGAAAAGTTATAAAGGTTTTTTCTGCAGATAGCTGGTTGAAATAGCGCCAGACGGATAATAAATCCTTTGGCTGAGGGTAACGAATTATCAAGTCTTTGCCAGTTTTAGTTTTTCCACGATGAATAACTTTCATAAAATTATTTTATATCAGTATTAACTAAACTTTCATTGTTGGAGACTAGTTTGCCTTTGGCTTGTAGAGTCCAAAGCATTTTGTAAAGACCGCCTTTTTTGATTAGATCGCGATGTTTACCAATTTCAGCAATAGTACCGTTACTAAGGACAACAATTTTGTTGGCTTTACGAATAGTAGAAAATCGATGAGCAATAATGATGACTGTTCTATTTTTTGAAGCAGCGGAAAGAGCTGACTGAATTTGGCGTTCGGACTCAGAGTCCAAGTTACTGGTGGCCTCGTCAAAGATGAGAACTTTGGGATTAGTTAAAAGAGCCCGGGCAATGGCTAGTCTCTGCTTCTGGCCACCACTTAGCTTGATCCCCCTTTCACCGACTTCAGTTTTCCATTTTTTGGGAAGAGATTCGATGAAAGATAATATATTGGCATCGGCAGCGGCTTTTTTAATTTCGGAGAACGTGGCCTTTTCTTTGCCATAGCTTAGGTTAAATTTGATAGTATTGTTGAACATAATAGGCTCTTGAGGAACAACAGCCATGAGACTTCGAAGATAGCTTTTGGTGAGTTGACGGATGTCAACGCCGTCGAAGAGGATAAGTCCAGCACTAGGATCATAAAAGCGGAGAAGAAGTTTGATGAGAGTGGTTTTTCCAGCACCTGAACGACCAACAAAGGCAACTTGCTGACCTGATTCAATATTTAGATTGATGTCGTCAAGGACACGGTCACGACTACCGGCATAAGCGAAGGCAATTTTTTTGAAGGCAAGAGCACCGGTAGGATTTTTAATAGTCTGAGGATTTTGAGGGTCTTTGACCTGGGTGTCATTTTCCAAAATTCCAAAATATTTATCTAGATCAGTAATGCTTTTGGCAATATCGCGAATACGGAAAAATAGGTTGAAAAATTGGTAGTAAAAACCAGTGATAAAACCAGAAACCATAACAAGATCACCAAGGGTAAAACCATGGTTTACCTTTTTTATGGCCAGCCAAAGAATGAAAAGCATGCCGATACCTGAACTGGTACCGATACTGATATCCATGAGACGAAAAGAATTGGCGAAATCCCAAAACTTGTCTGACCAAATATCAAAGCTAGTACTAAGACGATGGCGTTCTTTTCTTTCGGCAGCAAAAAATTTGACTGTTTCATAATTAATTAAGGAGTCAGTGATAATGCCGGAAATTTTATCTTCAGAATCATTGAAAGCTGAGCGATATTTTAGATTAATTTTAATAAGCCACCAAATTAAAAAAATGTTGAAGACAAAAAGAACTAAGAGTGAGATGGCAATGTCGGAGGAGGCTCGAAAAAGAAAAAACAGAGTAACGATAAGGGCAATAAATACTTGATAAAGCTCATGGTGAATACTGTGAAAAATTGAATAGACGGCACTATCGCCACGACGAAAGGCACTGATAAGAGAGCCGGTGTTCTTGTCGACATGATAGGCGAAATCAAGTTCCATTATTTTTTGAAAGACAGTTTCCCTAATTTCCCGAGAAAAAGGAATCATAATTTTGTCACCAAAATAATAAGAAAGAGCGGAAACCAAATTGGCGCCAATGGTAGAAACCCCAAATAGAATTAGGTAGATAAAAACGATGGAGAAATTATTTGTTTGGACGTTGTCCAAAATTCCTTTTAACCAGTAAGGACGAACAGTTTCGAGAACAACGGTAACAGTCGAAATGCTTAAAAATAAAAGCATTTGCCATTTGTATTTACCCAAAAATTGATAAAAACGACGCAAAGATTTCATACAATTGTTATTCTATTACTTTCTTTGAAACAATGCTAGAGCTAATTTACGGAAAGATAGGCTGATTAATGTTGGGTAATGAACGAATTACATTTTGGACAGTGAGAGTGTCAAGACCAGGGCTACAAGTCATAAGATCGATATGGAGGGAAGAATACTCGGGCCAGGTGTGAATAATCAAATGCGATTGAGAAATAATATAAACTTTGGTTTGGCCACCGTATTTGGGAAAAAGATGTTCCGACTTGGAAACGACAGTTAGTTTCAAATCAGAGATAATTTTTTGAGCGATTAAATCAAGATAATCATTATCGATAATTTGATCATTTGTAACAGTGATTTCGGCACTCCAACGGTTATAAAAGGGGAAGTTTTGAGTCATTATTTTTGATGGGTATAAATTTTATTAAGACTAATTTCTTTATTTTTTAAAGCAGGTGTCCAATCTAAAAGATATAGAGAGGAAGATGAGCCAATACTTTGAGCTCCTTGATAATGATTAAAATGGAAGTATTTTGAGTGGATTAAAAAGGCAAAATCAGAAATTATTTTTTGAATGACAACTTCCCTTTCGCGGGCTCTGTCGGAGTTGCCGTAACAAAGATAAAGACGAGAAGTAAAAGCTGGATTGAGTAAATTTATGGCTTGATTGGTAAACAGTGAAACACCATTTGGAGTATAGGGAGGGTCGGTAAAAACAGTATCGAAGGTATGATAGAAAATTTTATCAATGTCATTTGAAAGATCTTGTTTGACAACTTCAATGTTTAAAGATAGATCGGTTGATATTTTTTTGATTATATTTATTAAACGATCATCAATTTCAAAAACAGTAATGCTTTTTGCCTGATGGGTAAGAGCAACAGCAATAGAAGTAAAATCATCATCACCGAGAAAGGCAAGATGTCGTTGATGAATATCCCCCATTTTGGCCATTTTTTTGACCCGGCGAAGAGTGGTATGTTTGGTGGCAAAAAATTGATCTAAATCTCGAGAGGGAGAAGGACGTTGAGACAAAGCGGGAAAAAGATGAGCCTTTATGGTTTTTATATCAAGATTTTCGATACTATTGATAGTAGCTTGTGATTCGGCCAAAATTTTTTGACGAAATTCTGGTTTGAGAGAAAGACTTCTGGCTGGTGGTGATAAAAGATGTGAATATTCTTTGAGCAAAGAGTAAAGCTGAGACTTGGGGAGTCCTGTTTGGCGAATAAGGGATTGAGTGGAAATCTGTGGAGACTTTGATAAATGATAAAGGAACTTGGTGATGTCGAGGCTGCGAAGATCAAAATTCATTAGGGAATTATACAACAAAAATGGTAAATACGGGGAAAAGTAGGTATGATAGAATTTAATTAGTTATTGATTGTTATCTATATGAAAAAATATATTCCAGTATTGTTAATATTGGCAGCGGGACTGTTATCTGCTTGTGGAGCACCAAAGAACGAAGATGGTAATTATATGGGAGGAAAAATCCAGCAACAAAATGAGAAAAAGTCGTTAAAAGAACTGATTGGACTTGGAACTTCGCAAAAATGTACTTATGAGGTTAACGAAGACGGAAATATAATGAAGGGAGAAATTATTGTTAGCGGAGAGAAATTTAAACAAAATACAGAAATTACAAACGAAGAAGGGACAATAAAGGTTTATGCAATTAGTGACGGAACATACCTTTATTCTTGGAATGACGTAACAGAGGGGATGGGTAACAAAATGAAGATTGACATGTTTGATGGTGAGGGCGAGGATGAAATTGAAGAAGAAGGAGAGAAAGAGGCGGTCGACTGGAATGAGAAAGTTAACTACAAATGCAGTCCAACAACAATAAGTGGAAATGAATTTGCGATTCCAAGTGATATTGAATTTGTAGACTACAGCGAAACAATGAAGCAAATGCAAAATATCGATGTGGAACAGTTCAAAGATATGATTCCCGAAGGGATGGGAGAGTAAACTTTCTACATCTTGCCAGTGGCAAAGATAAAACAAGTGGCGGTACCGTTGACAGCAATACCAACGTGGTCCCACTTCGAATCAAGCTGATTTTTGTCATGAGGCTCATCCCCTGCGTAAACCCATTCAATGAGGTGGACACCGTTGAGCCGATAACCGTAACTTATGTTTTCCCCGAGATAACTGTACCCAAGTTTATTAAAACCATCTTCTTTTTCTAAAAAGTTATTGAAACCTGCATGAGAATCGATGCTCTTTGTTTTGGCAAAATAGTCAACTCTAGATTGGGCATATTCAGTCAGTCTTGAGTCAGCGGTAAGCGGCTGAGAACCATAACGACGGCGATAATCGTTTAGGGCCAATAAAATTTCCTGAGGGGTGGCCATAAGTGGATCTTGATTTACTTTCATGGTCCAGGTGTGTTCACCAATTTGCTGGGCAACGCCCCAGGGAGTTGAATCGGTGGGAAGAGGAGATGGTTGAAGACGAGTAGGGCGAGGAGAGATTGCTAAGATTTGAGTAGCAGTTGGAGTAGAGGTGGGAACAATTTTTAAGGTAGTGATGGTGGAATATTCAATTTTTTGTGGCGAATTGGGGAAGAAAAACGAAAAAACAAAGGTGGCAATGGCTAATATAATATTTTTCATTGAATATTGGAAATTATTTTTTTGGTGGAAGAGGAAAAAAGACGTTGGTCTTTTTTTGGTATGCCTGATAAGAGGGGTTGTCTTTATATTTCTTTTCAAGCAAGGGAATGCCAGAGACTTTGATGATAAGGAAAGAAATTGTGAGAGGACCGATAATAGTAATAAAATCTGTAGGCTGGCTAACTAGCCAAATCCCCCACCAGATTAATACTTCACCGAAATAATTTGGGTGTCGACTGTAGCGCCACAAGCCCTGATCCATAATTTTTCCTTTATTTTTTGGGTTTTTGATAAAGTTTGAGAGTTGTTTGTCGGCGATTGCCTCAAAGGCAAAAGCAAAAATCCATAACAAAATGCCAAAATAGTTTATAAAAAGAAATGGTTTTGAGGAGGAAAAAATTATCGGCCAAGAAATTAACCACATAAATAATCCCTGAAGAAGAAAGATCTGAAAGTATGAACGAAGATAAAAATATTTTCCCCAATCTTGACGCCACTGACGATAACGAAAGTCTTCTTTTTTATTTTTATTTCTTTTAAAAATATGCCAAGCAAGTCGAATGCCCCAGAGAAAAATTAAGATAAATACTAGAAAATATTTGAGTGAATAATTTGAGTATAACTTTTGCGCAGAAACTAATATAAAGCCCAAGCCCCAGGCAATATCGACAATGTCACTTCTTTTTTTTACAAGGGAGAGCAGGTAAAAAAAGGACATGTATAACCAAATTAACAGGGCAGAAAATATTGATGGATTTAGAAAATCCATTTACTAATCAAAAAACTAAGTGATGAAACTGCAACTGAAATAAATGTCCCCCAAATAAGGTCGACAATGGTAATAATGAGTGGCCAATTTTGAATAGTGGCAAGATTGGTTAGGTCATAGGTGGCGTAGGTGCAAAGGCCAAAAATCGCGGCGTAAATAATCGCATGAGATAAAGAATTTTTTTCCAGAGAAGGGATTAGAACTAATACCAGCAGACCAAAAATAAAAATTAGATAAAAAATCAGAGCCGCAAGAAGATTGGGTGTTTTCGACATTAAAAAACCAAGGTGCTTGGCATAAAAACTTTTAGAGATAAAAAGGAGCCAAAGGGAGTCAATAGCTAAAAATATGGTCAGGGCCAAAAAATACAGTTTTATAAACATTAAATAATTATAGCAACTTAATTTAAATATTTAGAGAAGCTTGCCGCACAAAATTGAGCCAACGGGAGAAAGCTCGTCGACAAGATATACACCATCATAAAAGGCTGAGGCGGAACCACCGTCGAGATTCAAAGCAGAGCTAAAGCTGGCAATTTGTTTTATTTGAGGATGAGAGAAGAAGTCGGGAATATCTTCAAGTCGAGGACCAGAATAGGCATTATTACTTGAAGAAATAGAAAAAAGATAAAAATTATCTTGAACATCCTTGGCGATAAGATGACGTCGATCGAATTGATGGTTAACATATTCCTCTTTTGTGTTTGAGAAAAAATTATAAAAAGGGCCAGACTGAACTATAAAGTCGTATTTTTCGAAGTTATTGTCAAAATCAGTTGAGATCAAAATATTTAGATTACTATCTTTGTCTTTGGTCAATAAGCCATTAAAGGTCTGATGGGTAATTTGTTTGGCTAAAAGTTGATTATCTTGAAAAAATAATCCAACTGGTGTTTCATTTTTTGTATAAAGTCCCCCATTTATGGCGAAATCACAATTATCTCTGACGATATTTTTGGCGGATTCTTTTTGAGTAAAATTGGGAATAAGGCTAAGTTTGGCTGATGAGGGAATCTTGTAGAAATAATATTGATATTCTTGGTTGTTTAAATTTAATTGGTGTGAGGTGTCAACAATGGTGGGAGAAGAAGGAGAATAAAAAGAATTTTGGGGTTGAGAGGGGAAAAGATTTTGAAGATAATAGAAGGTTACTAGGAGTAGGGCCGAAATTCCAAAGAGGATGGCCAATTTTTTCATAAGAAATTATATCGTGAATTTGGGCATTTATCGAGTTTTTTCTTGAGAATCGGAAGGAATTATACCAAGGGCAATGGCTAACTGAGTGATATCGTCTTTACTCAAAATAATTGGAGCATGTTGAGTTGGAACTCCAATAAAACTGTCCTTGACCTGCAAGACACAAATGGGTTGACCGTCAACGGACGAGGTCGCTAAATGATATTTTTTTCTTTGAACAATTCCCATACCAAGAGGAGCTTCACTAAGGGGTTGAGCAATCTCAGACGAGTCCTTAATTTTGAGAAAAAAATGATCTGCCTTTGTAAGTTTTTCTGCCATGCTTAGATTATACAGACAGATAAGGTGGAATGCTAAAATCGAAGAATGATAAAGAATATTGCTTTTGATGTTGGCGGAGTACTGTTGAAGGTGGCCAAGATCGAGGACACCAGGCAAGGAATTGTTGATTTTTTAAAAAGTGAAATTGGGGTCAGAGAAGAAGAAGGCAAAATTCGAAGAATAGTAGACGAGATTGTCCCGCAATGGTTTTCGGAAAAAGGATTGGGAGAAAATTTATGGTCTAAATATTTTTCTCCTGAAATTTCGGCAAAAATTGTTGGCGAATATAAATATTATCATGACAAGAAATATGTACCTATCTCAAAAATGGTTGATTTGTGCAAAAGATTATCAAAGAAATATGAATTAGGAATCCTGTCAAATTTTTCAAATGATTTGATAGTTAGAGATAGTTTTTTTGAGATGAAGATATTTAAAACAGTAGTTTTTAGCGGAACATTTGGAGTGGCAAAACCAGACCAAGAGATCTACAAAATATATTGTGAAAAGGCTGGTTATAAGGCAGAGGAGGTATTGTTTATTGATGATAGAGAGGAAAACGTTAAAGGAGCAATTAGATTTGGAATGAAAGGACTGCTGTTTGAGAATCAGGACAAATTAGAAAAAGACATGAGAGAGGCGGAAATTATTGAGTAGCTATTTCTTCTTTTTGTGGAGAGCCCAAAGGTAAACGTCACATCTATGATTGAGAGGAACTAGGACAGCGTTGCCAGTA
>JAHISL010000033.1 GCA_018818185.1 Patescibacteria group bacterium
GAGACTTTTTGGAATTTAGAAAACTAGTCTAAATAGTCGGAGATGATGTTTTCGAGTTCTTTTGGAGAAGGATACTTGTCAATAAGGGCGACTTCACCGTTGATGAGCAGAATTGTACTCCCCTGAAGCCCCATGGAATAAACTCGATTCATGTCTTTGTTGTATTCAGGATCAAAATCGATTTGAAGTCGTTTGCAAACGGCTTCAATGTCGGCGAATAGTTGTTTTCCTTTGGGGAGACCGCGGTCGTATAGTTGAATTCTCATTTTCTTGATTAATTAATAAGTCGACATGAAACAAATTTTGTTTATAAAAAGAACTTCTTTCTTCTCGGGTCAGTCCAGAATTACTACCAGCATCAAAAACCGATAAACCAAGAACTCCGAGTTGCTTTATTCTTACAGAAGATGGTTGGCGTGAAATTAAAATCGCTAGCGAGGTAAAATAGTATCTGACAAGATTTTCTTGAGTCACAGGCTATTATAACTCGGCACGAGGATCGATGTCCAAATTTTTGACAAGAGAAGACTCCCCTTTTTTAAAATGATAGTAAGCAACCAGGGCAATCATGGCAGCGTTATCGGTGTTGAGTTCTTTTTTGAAAGGGAGATAAAGGGGTAAGTGGTAGCTTTTGGCAAGAGCGCGAATTCTTTTTCTAAGAGTTAAATTGGCGGCAACACCACCAGAAACTAAAAGGGATTTGGGGTGATATTTCTCGATAGCGAGAGAATATTTTCTAATTAGAGTGCTAAAAACAGCAGTTTGAAAAGAGGCGGCAAGATCAGATAGATGTTTATTAATTTTTTCTGTAGGCCAATCCTTTATTTGATAATAAAAGGCAGTTTTGAGGCCAGAAAAAGAATAGTCGAGAATTTTTTTGTCGGCAATGGGACTGGGAAGTTTTAGAAAGGTGTCATCTCCCTTGGCAGAAATCCTTTCAATGACAGGACCACCGGGGTAACCAAGACCTAATAGTTTGGCTGATTTGTCGAGGGCTTCACCGGCGGCATCATCAAGAGTTTCGCCGACAACTTGGTAGTCACCAATATCGTTGACCAAAACGATTTTAGTGTGACCACCGGAAACGGTTAGAGCTAGCGAAGGAAACAAAAAAGGACGAATAGGTTTACCTAAACTATTAGTTAAAAAATTGGAAAGAATGTGGCCCTCGACATGATTAACAGCAATTATTTCTTTGTCATATTTTTTAGCTAGTTCTTTGGCGGTATTCAGACCAACACTTAAAGCAATAGAAAGACCGGGGCCTTTGGTGACGGCAATCAAATCAATATCCTCTATTTTAATTTTTGCCCTTTTTAAGGCGGTTTCAATTACGGGCATGATTCTTTCTTGGTGGGCTCTTTTGGCAATATCGGGAACTACCCCACCCCACTTTTGGTGGAGGTCAATTTGAGAAGAAATAATATTGCTTAAAATCTGACCGTCTTTGAGTACGGCGGCGCAGGTATCATCGCAACTAGTTTCGATTCCAAGAATAAACATGGGTGGTGTATTATAAATTATATGGCTCAAAGAACCAATCTAACAACCAAGAGTAGAACGGGAAAATATATTTTAGGTTTTATATTTTTATCATTATTGTCAGTGGGAGGAATTTATTGGCTGTCGTCAAATAAAAACAAAGTTGAAGTACCAATAGAAAGAGAAGAAATTGCAGTTACTCCGGCAACCGTGGTCGAAGAAGAAGCTGAAGCAGAAAAAGTTGAGAAAGAAGTTGCTCCATTGGCGACACCAACAGCAAAATTGATTGAAGAGTTTAGGAGTGAAAGTGATGCTTTTGCAGTTAGTTATAAGGGCAGTAGAAAACTATACCAAGACACGGAAAGTAGCGGTCGAAGGTACACTTTTTATGATTATGCTGGAAATATAGTGGTACATGTGGGAAAAAGCTGGTCTTGGCTTTACCCGGAAAGGACATACACCGACAAATTATTGGTGGATGGAGAAAATAGTTTTGTCTATGAAATTTCTAATCAGAAAATTGTTGACGTAGAAATAAATGGCTTAAAATATACGATTCAGTGCATTCATAACAGTAAGGAGGATCTGAAGACAGAGTGCGAAGAGTTTATTGAAAATTTTAAGTTTATTTAGGAAAAGAAAAAGAAATTTGTCGAGTAGTGGGGTCGAGATAGGAAAAGTTGAGGGAAATAATAGACGTTTTTTGTGAAAGTTTTTTATAGAGACCTGGACCCATATTTTCGGGCCATTCTAAACAGGAGATGGTATTTTTGGCGAAGTGAGAAAAAAAATCAATTTCCTTGAACTCGAACTCGCTATTAAGACGATAAAGATCAAAGTGGTAAAAATATTTGAAGGATGGGTGGTCTAGGGAATATTGGTTGTAAATAACGAAGGTGGGAGAGGTAATTTTTTGAGTAACACCAAGCTTTTTACCAATACTTCGGGAAAAAACTGTTTTGCCACAACCAAGATCCCCACTGAGAGAAAAAACAAGAGGTTTCTTTAGATCAAGATCAAGAGTTTTTTTTAGAATAAATTCGGCGATTTTTCCAGTTTCAGCTTCGGATTTTGAGATTAGGGTTTGAAAATCACCAGTAATTAAATCTCCTCGACGAAGAATTTTTATTTCGCTACCGAGGGCGTCAATAACAGTGGAGGGTTTGTTTTTGGGCAACTTACCAGCGTCAACAATCAGAGAAATAAGATCCTTTTTCTTTTTTGAGAGAGGACGAATAAAAGAAGTGATGGAATAGTTTGGAGTGCGACCAGAAAGGTTGGCCGAGGTGGCGGTAATAGGTTTTTTCAAAAGATTAACTAAATCGGAGATAAATTTGGAATCAGGAATGCGAATACCAAGAGAGCCGTTTTCGGCTTCAATACCAGTGGCAACACGGTGAAGACCAGGGGAAACAATAGTAAATGGGCCGGGAAGTAAATTTTTATAAATGTTGACTGTGTTTTGGTCTAATTTTACATATTTTTTGGCCATGTTAATGTCGGAAACGGCAATAGAAATGGCCTTACCTGTCCAGCGATTTTTAAAGGAGAGCAGAAGGTCGACGGCGGATTGGTTGGTGGGGTCAACAGCAAGAATATAAACCGTGTCTGAAGGAAAAATGACTAGTTTTCCGGCCTTTATGGCGGAGACGCTTTTGGCAAGGGCTTGTTTATAATTTTTGGAAGCATCCAAGATAATCATCGGAATATTGTATCATTTCAAAGACTTTCACATGCTAAAATGAAAAGGAATGAAAAAAACTTTCTTGATTAGTTTCTGCATTTGGGTGATGATGATAAACGGACAAAGATTTTGGCCAATTTCTAAAGGGGAAAGATATTTCAGAAGACTTGAGAGATGGTATATGTTGGCAAAGAGGGGCGATTGGGAAAAGGCGGGAAAACTCGAAAATAAAATTAAGGCAGAAGATATTGAATATTTTAAAAAAAATAACAAAAGTGAAGAATTAAAAAAACGACTTAACGAGTTGACAGTAATGGAGCAAAAAGATGCCGAAGAATGGATGGAAACAGCACTAATTTTTTATAAACTTGGGAAAAAAGAAGAAGTTTATCAAGCGATAAGTAAGGCCCATGAAATTGACCTAATTAGAGAAGATATAAATAAAATATATTTTACTTATCGGACTTCTTTTCTTCAGCCTCTGCGGCTTCCTTAGCAGCTTTTTCCTCTTCAGTCTTCTGCGCAGTGGCAGGAACATCTTCAGGAGTTGTTTCTGTTTCGGCTTCAAGAGGTTCTTCTTCGACTCGAGGAGCTTCGATAAGAACAATTACTTGTTCTGGATCATTTTTGATCTCGACTTTCTCTTTGTCGATGATTAAATCGGCAACAGAAATTTTACTGTCGACTTCTTCGAGAGCGGAAACGTCAACTTCAATGTTTTCTGGAAGATCGGCAGGCAAGGCCTCGACCTCGATTTCACTTAGGACCTGGGTTAGGATGTTACCGATTTTGGTGGCAGGTGCTTCACCAACAAGTTCGAGAGGAACGGTGGCGGTAATTTTTTCTTTAAGGTTAACCTTGTAGCAATCGATGTGGATTAAATCACCGGAGACAGGGTGGAACTGGGGGTTTTTGAAAATAATAGGATATTTGTTATCTTCGACAACTAGATCGACAAGCAATGATTCACCGGCATGATCAAAAATTTTGTTTAGTTCGAGGGAGTTGAATTGAATTGAAAGAGTATCAAATTGGTAGCCATAGATCGAGGAAGGAATCAAACCTTGTTGACGGATGGTCTTTACTTTACGACCAAGAACAGTTCTAATAGCAGCAGAAATGGTGGGATTATCTTTTTTCATAATATACGTTAGCTTCGGCGCCTTTGTTAACCGACTTCGTCAAAGCTAAGGACTTGGGTATTATAGCAGATTATTGCAGATAGCGGCGAAACAGAGAGGCGATTTTTTGAAATAAAACATTTTTCTTTTTCTTGAGGGGAAGATTTTGAAATTCAGGGTCACCGAAACTACGAAATTCTTTCATTTCAATTTGTCGCTGAGCTTCGTCTACTCCAGGAACTGGGGCGGTGACGGGATCGTATGTTTCTTTTCCTAACATGATTAATTATAGACCTAAAGACAGATGATAGTAAAAATCTTGACAGGGAAAGGGAAAATGTTAATATAGGCCAATGTCATTAATAAAATTATCTCTCTGGTGGCGAAAGAATGAGGCCCAATCGGGAGATGTTTTAATGGCATAGAACTATTTTTTAAAATATAAAATCTCCCGGTTTTCCGGGAGATTTTTGTTTAGGAACGTAGTTTAATTGGTAAAACGCTCGTCTCCAAAACTTGAAATAAGGGTTCGAAACCCTTCGATCCTGCAAAGTCCCCTATTTAATATTTAATAATTAACAAAAAAAATATGTCCAATATAGAAAAAAATCTTATTATCCCTGATCGTCGGAGCTTAGCCTGGCGATTCTGCAGAAATCTTTCAGACAAAAAGCTTTGATTCTTTGTCTTTGAAAATAAGAACTGATTTAGAAAGAGAATTACTTGAGGTTGCCCTAGAGGGATTTAACCGACCTGCGACCAAAAGTTTTCGAGATGACGTGGCGAGCCATATCCGAAGTGGATTTTTGCAGGTTGCCTTAAGCGATCAAAAACCGGTTGCCTTTGCCGTATCTCAACTTTATCCCGAAAAAGAGGCTGCTTATCTGGCAGGATTAGTCAAAAAACCATCGGCACCAAGCGCCTTAGTCGAAGGAATGGTCGGACAATTTATCGACCAATTTGACCCGACAATCCTGATTACTCGAACTCAAAATGATCGAGTTATGGAAATAATGTGTCGCTTTTGTCCAAGAGTGGTGCCTCTCGATCGCCTAGCGACACCAGAAGAGGTGGAACTATTAACAGAGCTAGGTTTGATGGGTGAAATGACGAACCCGGATCTCCTAATCACTCGAGGTCATTATGGCAGCCAGATGATTTTAGATAGCCAAAGAAGACGAAGTTTTAATAAGAGAGTCACAAATTTTTCGGATCGACTCAACTATCAAGCTGGCGATGCAGCGTTATTAATTGGATATCGTAAAAAATATGAAAAATAAATTAATCAATCAAAAACAGGTAATGTTTGTAGTAGGAGTTCATGGCGACGAACAAAGCCCAGTTATCGTCGCAAAATCGATCTTGGGTAAGGATAATTTTTTAATTGGTAACCCCAAAGCGTTGAAAAAAAATGTTCGATATATTGAGTCTGACCTCAACCGATCCTTCCCTGGTAATCCAGGGGGGACAATCGAGGAAAGAAGGACAGGTCAATTAGTTGAAAGACTTAAGAGATATAAGAGGGTCGTCGACTTTCATACGGCCACATGTGCCACTCCACCATTTGCAATTACTACTAAGGTTACTCAAAGACATATGGCTCTGGCAGGCAAAACTGGAGTTGGCAAAATAGTCCTGATGAGCCGAGAATTTGGGGCAGGAAA
>JAHISL010000034.1 GCA_018818185.1 Patescibacteria group bacterium
AGTGTGGATGACTGGGAGAAAAAAACAAACTCAGAAAAAGCTCATTTTCCTGGTAAGGGATATGCCCTGGGCTGTAGTGATTATGACGGAGAAGATAAGGATAAAATTGATGAGATAAACCAGAAGCTTTATAAAAGAGATCCAAAGATCATGGATATTTACCAGAAAACTAGGAGCTGGAGTCTGAGATACTATGACGATTTTTATGCCCGATTTTATACAAATTTTGATAAATTATTTTTTGAAAGTGAAATCTCTGAGGAGGGGAAGAGAATTGTGGAAGAGAATATTGGCAAAATATTTAAAAAGGGTAAGGAAGGAGCGATTGTTTTTGAAGGGGAAGATTATGGACTGCACACTAGAGTTTTTATCACAGGTGCAGGTACAGTAACTTACGAGGGCAAAGAGATGGGTTTGGCCTATGCTCAAAAGAAAGCCTTTGAATACGACCAAAACATTCATGTGGTGGGAAACGAGCAAAAGGGTTATTTTCAAGTAGTGATTAAGGCCATGGGCTTGGTCGATGCTTGGTTCGAGGGAAGGCAATATCACCTGCCAATGGGAATGGTGACCTTTGCTGATAGAAAAATGTCCTCAAGAACCGGAGACATCGTAACTGTGGATAGCATCCTTGATGAAACAACCAAGAACATCTTGCCTTTGGTAAAGGAAGAAGGTGTTGATAAAAAGGCAATTGCCGAAGCAATAACTATTGGAGCAGTAAAACTGTCGGTGCTAAAAAGCGATCCTAGACAAAATTCGGTGTTTGATGTTAAAAAATCAACGGATCTGAATGGGAATTCTGGACCTTACCTACAATATACCTATGCCAGATGTCAAAGCGTTTTGGAAAAATCGACAATGGTGGAGCAAGAGATTGAAGTTGAAGAATTTAGTGAATTTAATGAAACGGAACTAGCTTTGTTGCGATACTTCTATCAATTTGAAGAAAAAATTATTGAAAGTTCAGAAAAATTAAACCCAGCTATTTTGGCAGAGTATCTTTTGGGCTTAGCAAGGAAATATAATGAATTTTATGGAAATTGCAGAATTGTGGGGGAAAAAGAAGAGGGGCAACGACTATTTTTGACCAAAATTACGGCAAAAGTAATTAAAGATGGGCTGAAAATACTGGGAATAAAGACAGTGGAAAAGATGTAGTGTGATATAATCCACAAAAATATGTTGAATGAAAATGTTTTTAGATGTGGCATCTCACATAGCATTGTTGCTGTTGATTTGATATTGGTGACTCCCAGCTCAAGTGGTGACGAATTTAGGAACTATGTTGATCGCGCTGGTAATATTTGCAAACTATGTTGTTTGAGGGAAGAAGGTATATGTACAGGTTTTAATAATATAGAAGCGACTGGTAGTGAAGTAATTGCAAGGGTGGAGGAAGGTAGAGTAAACCCCTTAAGACTGATAGAAAATCGTGATGCTCCTTGCGGGAAAGATATTTTTAGCCTAAGGTATAATACTGATTATTTGAACGCATAGTGTGACGAAGCTAAAAATACAATGAAAGAAAAAAATATAACTACACCATTTAAATATGGGGTGTCTCTTAGATATACCTGTTGGGCAGGATTGCGTGGAGAAATAACTTTGAGAATACCCAAATCGGCGGAAAATAAGGAAAAGAAATTATGGATAGCGACGGCTCAGGATGCCTGTAAAACTTGTGAGATGGACAGATTTTATTGTTCTAAGATTGATCAGAACGGAGTGGCACAATTCGACGGTTTTAGTCAAACAGTGAAGAGATTGATTAAGGCGAGAAAGACACCATGTGCCAAAAAGGTCAAAGTAGTGAAATAGGTGAGGAAAAACTTGCAAAAATCTAGATTTTTAATGTGTAATATGATATTATAGGGTATGTCAAAAGAATATAGTACTGTCAAACAGATACTAAAAAGAAATAGTCGGGCACTACAAGCTAGTGTGCCTGAAACCAGGTTAGATCCTGTTGAAACAGCAAAAAGAGAAAACAGAAATTCTGCCGAAAGAAAGATAATTTGGGATTTATTTGAGAAACTAATTCATAATGGTGATGTACGAATGAGCGATGAGCCATATGTTGAAGTTGAGGTTGGAAAGAAGCACTATCAAGGAAGATGCAATCTTGGATGGATAATTGATTATTATAAGGTTAAAAAATATATTAGATATACACCAGCAAGAAGGGTTGAGGGTTGCACCGATGACGGGAAAGGAGTATTTGTTGAATTGTATTTTAATCAAAGAGATGGCTCGGATTGCAAAGGTGTAAGATGTTGTGCTCTCAGGGTGGAAACAGAAAACATGAGATCCAGACTGGTTAAAACTCTTCCGAATGGAGAAAAAAAATATACACGCATAACAACCGATAATGTTGCGAGTGTGATCGGGGGTGCACTGACTGATCCATCACCAATGATCGTCAATATTAAAAAATGGGATCATCGTAACTATTCATATCCTTTTCAGGTAAAGGACAGAGGTAAGACAAGTTGGGTTGGTGGACCCTCAGAGTTAAGCTGGATCAGAGGAATACCTAAAAATATCAAAAGAAAACTTTTGTAAGTTTTAGATAAATACTTTACTTTTTAACAATATACTTTAAGAGGTAAAAATTTTTTTATAGATCTCGGAATAGTGAGAAACTGGGATAAATTTGATGTCTTTTTTTACTTCTTTGGGAATATCAACTAAGGATTTTTTGTTATCGGCAGGAATAAAGATAGTTTTTAGACCGGCTCGATGAGCGGCCAGGGATTTTTCTTTTAGACCACCAATTTCCAAAATATTGCCTCGGAGGGTAATTTCACCTGTCATACCGATCTCACGAGGAACAGCTTTGGTGGTTAAGGCCGAAACGAGGGCAGTAGTAATTGCCCCACCAGCAGAAGGTCCGTCCTTAGGGGTAGCCCCCTCGGGAACGTGAATGTGAATATCGATCTTGTGAAAATCTTGCTTGATCCCCCAATCTTTGGCTTGAGAGCGAACAAAGGAAAGGGCGGCTCGACATGACTCTTTCATGACCGAACCAAGCTTACCGGTTAAGATTAATTGACCTTTACCGGGCATAATATTGACTTCAATGAAAAGAATATCACCACCAACAGAGGTCCAAGCTAAACCGGTAGAAACACCGACTTCATCTTTTTTACCCTTAAGTTGGGAGGTATATTTTTCTGGACCAAGAAATTTTTCAATTAGTTTTGGATTGTTGACATCAACCACTTTGGTTTTGGTAGAGACAATTTTTTTGGCA
>JAHISL010000035.1 GCA_018818185.1 Patescibacteria group bacterium
CCAAATCACCTTTAATCAAGAAAAAGTTTCCTCCACCGCCGGAATAGATATCCCACATGATTTCACCATCGATATTCTCAACCGCCTCAACTGCACTATTGACGACCAAACAAAGCATCCTTTATTAGTTACCCCACCTTCTCTACGTAAAGACATCACTATCGAAGCTGATCTCATCGAAGAAGTGATCCGTTTCTGGGGTTATCAAAAAATCCCCAGCCATCAGACCTTACCTTTCAAGCAAATTACCGATATCACTCCCAAAATTATTTATCTAATTGAAGAGCTAAAAGACAAACTAATTGATCTGGGTTATGACGAAGTTCTCTCTTGGCCTCTTGCTTCCCAAGCTATCGACCAAAAAACCGTCATCACCACTCAAAATAGTATCAACTCCGAGTATATTTATCTTCGTCAATCCATCACCCAATCTCTAAAACAACAACTTGACCAGTATCAGCGTTTCAAACTACCCCAACCCCAATTTTTCGAAATTGGCAAAATCTTCTCTCAACAAAACGGGCAATATCTCGAGCAAACATCTCTCGGTATTTACCACTCCAACCCAATACAGCTCAAGAAAGATTTAGAAACACTAAAATTAACAGATGGAAATAGTAACCAAGACAATTTTGCCGAAATAATTTTAGACAACTTACCTAAACCCAATAATTATATTCCCAAAAGCTCTTCCTCAAAGGCCGTCGAGCTAACTTCTCAAATTATTACTCTTGACGCCAATCTTATCTTGAACAAAAAAGAAGAAGCTCTCTCACTAATCCAAAAATATAGCCAAATTATTGGTCAAAAAATCCTCTGGCAAATGCAAATTACTGATATCTACCACGACGAAAAATTAGATAAGTATCGTTATACTTTTCGAGTTTCATATTTTAATTGTGACGATAAAACCGCCAAAAAAGCCCATCTCTCTGCCTTTGGCCTTGACGAAATAAAATAATTTCGTTATCATCACCCCTAATGACTAATTGTCGTTTTATTATCATCGTCTCTCTCAAAGGCCTTATTCAGGCCCCGGAGGTCATGGTTTAAAACACTTTTAGATTATTAAAAACCAAACCTCCTAAAAAATAGGAGGTTTTTTATTTGTTTAAAACAAGGGAGGTGAAAAAATACATGACAGAATTTGATATTGACCCCAGATCATCGGAGGGAGAAATGGCAATAAAACAATTAAAATATGAACAAGCAAATCCAAATAGGCTACCCTTATCAGTGAGACCTGTTGCTCATCAAGACACCGACTCTGCAGTAAGAACATTACTCAGACCAGAGGCAGACAACAACCTAGCCCCAGTAGTTGTCAGAACAACAAGTTATACCACCTTTAAGTCAGACCACCGATAGTCAACATTTATTAGCAGTCGGCAGTGCCGACTGCTAATAAGTATATCAATATATATAGATCCTGTCTTATGGGTATATTTATATATCAATCTATGTCGTACCTACTCCAGTCGGGCTTAATTTTGGTGTCACAGAGGGGATTAACGTTGGCGTTGGTACCGGAGTCATTGTTGGAGTTGGGCTAGGGGACCAATCCCAATCTACATTCACTCCGATCTTAATTTCTCTTTCGTTACTAGCCCCATCCTTATCAGTCGCTCTTGCTTTTAGAGTGTGGGGACCATCACTAAGATTAAACACTCCCTCAAAAGGCCTCTCGTTCCAAGTTTTTACCTCACTCCCGTCTACCCATAGTTTCACTTCAGTAATTTTCTTCAAAGAGCTTGTCCCAATCTTAATATTCACTTCATTTCCCTGTTTTGAACGATCTCCAGGCTCATCGAAATTTACCCCCACCGCCCCGTCACTTCGACAATAACTTTCAGGTGGGAAATAAATATCCTTATTGCTTTGTTGGTTTATCCAAGCATCAATTCCTTCCTGCCATCGATTCCGACCATCGCTACTAATTGGATCTTCTTCTTTGAAATTCAAATATTCTTTTTCGTCAAAATTTCCATTGGCCACATCCTCCGGAGTCGCCAACCCAACCTTATCTCGACACACTTTGAGTTTCAAGTGAATTGGGTCAGAAATGTTTGTCTGAGTTCCATCAATAAAATATTCTGTTTTACTCTCAAAACCATCATGCACCCCATACCCAGAAATCTTATCCACTGAAATATTTACAATCTTGTCTGGAATGGGAAAATCTTGCTTTTCCCTCAGAGGTAAACCGTACAACATGATCTGGCGCCAAATTGGTGCCGCTCCGGAGACACCAGAAGCCACCTTCCCCATTGGGGTATTGTCATTATTTCCCACCCAAACTGAGGCCAAAAAATTTGGTGTCCAACCAATCGTCCAGTTATCCTTTTTATCATTTGTTGTTCCCGTCTTTACTGCCACCTGATAGTTAGGAATTATCAAGCTATTCACTGCTCCAAAGGTTAATGAACGGGCCGCATTATCAGACAAAATATTTGAAATAATAAAGGCTTCTTGGGGACTCATTACCTTTTTGCCAGCCACATATTTATATTCTTCCAATACTCGACCATCCTTATCTTCAACCTTCAGTATTCCCACCGGATCAATTCTATTACCACCATTCGCAAATGAACCATAAGCCGTTGCCAAATCAATCATCTTAACTTCTGCTCCTCCCAAAGTTACTGCCAGACCAAACCTTTTCATATTCTCTGTTGTCGGTTCAAAAGTTGAAATCCCCATATCGTAAGCCTGTTGCAACATATTACTTACTCCAACCCTCGCCAAAACTTTCACCGCAATGGTATTAATCGAATTTCCCAGAGCATTTCTTAAGCTCATTGGGCCATTAAATGTCCCAGTGTAATTTTGTGGACTGTAATCTTTTTGCCCAATACCACCCGGAAAAGTAACCGGAGTATCCATAAACAAAGAAGCGGCACTGTAACCCTTTCTAATTCCCATCAAATAAGTTATTGGTTTAATTGCTGACCCTGGCTGTCTCAACCCCTGAGTCACCACATTAAAATTTCCCTGAGTTTTATCACTGTTGTAATCTCTCGATCCCACCATGGCCAACACCTGACCGTTCTGAGGGTCAATCACTATCGCCGCCCCATTACTAATTCCCAAACTTTCAGACTTATCAATCTGATCACTCACAATTTGCTGAACCTTGTTTTGTAAATTCAAATCCAATGTGGTTGTTACCTGCAATCCACCGCCCTCGGCCACATCTTCACCATACTTCTCCGACAAAAGATCCTTTATCCAAAACACAAAGTGAGGTGCCATAAATGAGCTCGAATTTTCATAAAAACTATAGCCCTTCACCTCTTCCATTGTTTTTTCTTTCGTCTCCACACTTATATAACCATCTTCCACCATTCTGTTCAAAACATGCTCAGTTCTCCCAACATATGCTGTCGGGGTCGAAGAAAAAGGCGAAAATACGTTTGGTCTCTGTGGCAATCCAGCCAAAATCGCCGACTCTGCCAAATTCAATGTTTTTACTGGTTTTCCAAAATATTGCTCCGAAGCCGTCCCAACTCCCCAAGAAGTACCTCCATAAGGAGCTTCATTCAAATACATCAACAAAATATCATCCTTACTATATTTCGACTCAATCTGAACCGCCAAAATAAATTCCTTAATCTTTCTCGTGATACTAACCTCTGAGGTCAACAATACATTTTTTACCAATTGCTGGGTTAAAGTTGACCCACCAGTCAGTTTGTGAAAATAAAATAAATTTTTAATAATTCTAAAAGGAGCCAGGGGATCAAAGCCGCTATGTTTATAAAAATCTTTATCTTCCACTGCCACTGTCGCTTGTTTTAACGCCTCAGGAATATCATCCATTGCCACCGGCTGTCTTTTTTGATCATGATACAGATCATAAAGCAATTCTCCATTTCGATCATAAATCCTACTAGCAAAGCCATCCCTTCGAACTACCTTGGTTGGACTCGGCAAATCCTTCGAATACCAGGCAAACAATCCAATTGTAAAAATTAAAGAAACTCCAAAAAATACCAAGAAAACAATAAAAAATCGGTACCAAAACCTCTTACTTCTTACAAGCTCCTTCAATGGCACATCCAGACCCAGTCTTTTTTTTAGTCGGCACAAAAAAGCTTTCATTTGATTAAAATTGCCAAAAAAGGCAATATCCCCGATAAAAATAATGTCAAAGTCGCCAAAGCCAAAATTAAGGTTTTCAACTGCTTTTTTCCCACCTTTTTACCAAATACTCTCATTAAATAATGATAACATAAGCCATGAATCTCCAGCTTCCTGGAATTGGCCCACAAACTACTCAAAAACTACAAAAGCTTGGCATTTCTTCCGAGCTTGATCTTCTCTTCCACCTTCCCAATCGTTACTTAGATTTCTCCCACATTACCAAAATATCTCAAGTTTCAGCTTTCCAAAATGTTACCCTTCAGGGCAAAATTACTCACCTTCAAAACATTTTTACTCGCTCGCACAAATCTCTTCAAAAAATTATCCTTACCGATTCTTCTGGTCAAATCGAGCTTGTCTGGTTCAATCAACCCTTTCTGGTCAAAAATTTTAAGATCGGCGACAATTGGGCTTTCGCCGGCACCGTTACCTTATATAAAAATAAACTTACCATTTTTTCCCCCGAGTATGGCCAGTACAACACTGGCAAAATTATCCCTATTTACCCAGAAACCAAAGGTCTAACCAGCCGATGGTTTCGAAAAAACATTGCCTTAAATCTAGATACACTTTTAACCAAGGTCTCCGAAAATCTTCCTCCAAAAATTTTAGAAAAATACAAACTTTTTCCTCTATCATCTGCCCTAAAGGAAGTTCATTTCCCCCAAAATTCATCCACCTTAACTCAAAGTCGTTTTCGCCTTGGTCTTGACGAAATTCTCTCCCTTCAGACTCTATCCTTTCTTCAAAAACAAACTTGGCAATCCCAGTCCCCAAAACATGTTCTAAGATACAGCCCCTCGATAGATAAAAAAATTTCCAAACTAATTACCTCATTTCCCTTCAATCTTACTGATTCTCAAGTCAAAACTTGGTCTGAAATCAAAGATGATCTTCTTTCACCCCTCAAAATAACCAATCGACTCCTTTGTGGTGACGTTGGCTCCGGAAAAACTGTTTTGGCCATTCTTTCCACGTATCTATCCTCGCTAAATCATCGACAATCTCTTCTTCTAGCCCCCACCGAAATTTTGGCCAAGCAACATTTTCAAACATTTCAAAAATATTTACCCAAAACCCCCGTCCTTCTCCTTACCGCCCACCAGAAACTTCCAGCAAAAATTCCCGACAACTCAATCATTATTGCCACTCATGCCGCCATTTTTCAAAAAGACAAGTTTATCAAAAACACCGCCTTATTAATTATTGACGAGCAACACAAGTTTGGTGTCAAACAACGCTCTTTTCTTAGTTCCTCCACACCTCCACACACCCTCACCATGACCGCCACCCCCATCCCCAGGACAATTAGCCTCACCTTCTATGGCAATCTAGATCTTTCTACCCTAAAAAGTCCCCCAAAAAACCGTCTTAAAATCAAAACATTTTTAGTTCCCCAGGAAAAGATTCCCAATTGCTACCAGTGGTTATTAAATGATATTAAAAAAAACCATAGTCAAGCCTTTATCGTCTGCCCCTTTATCGAAGAGTCCGAAACAGCCCAAACTATCAAATCCGCCAAGACCGAATTTGAAAAGCTAAAAATTGTCTTTCCAAAATTAAAACTCGCCCTAATTCACGGCAAAACAGACACCAAAGAAAAAGAAGAAATTCTTAACAATTTTTCTAAAAACAAAATTAATATATTGGTTACTACCCCCATTATTGAAGTTGGGATCGACTTTCCCAACGCC
>JAHISL010000036.1 GCA_018818185.1 Patescibacteria group bacterium
GACGTAAATCTTGGGGCAAATCGGTCATTTGGGAAAAGGTAAGATAACGACCGGAAAAATAGTTTTTTAGTATTTGTTTCTGCCGATAGTTGGGAAGATTTTGTGATTCTAAAAATTTAGTGACTTGGGATAAATTCATGGTTATTGATTGTTGAGAAATTTTGTTTCTTGATGTAAAAGTTTAGTGCCCGTGCTAGTTAATTTTTGAACAAGAAGGGTCAATTCAGTTCCCTTGTCTGAAAAAACATATCGATTTCGGGTAACGATCATATTGTCGAGGTCTAGATGATTAAGATGGAGACCAAATAATTTCTCACCCTTAAAAACATAGACCACTTCAGGAACTAATCCACCAAGATAAAGAAGATACTGACTCCCCTCTTTTCCAAAGGTAAGCTGGATTACCTGACCAGCCTTTTGACTTTCAGTGGCAAAGGTTGATTTGGTCGACCAATTCAGTTGATGGCTATTGGCAAAAGTTCTTAGGCTATCTAAAATCTGGGTCTTTGAACCGTTTTTCTGTAGACCTTCTGGAGGAGCAACTTGAGTGATTTGATATTCGGGCAACACAAAGTATTTTATCAGTCTTTGAGAGCGGTAAGGTAGTCTTGTTTTTGATGAAAGCCAATAATAGTCTCGGTAACTTGGCCATTTTTAAAGATGAGAACGGCGGGAATGGAGGAAATATTATAGCTAGTGGCAATCTCTTGATTATCGTCAACATTAACTTTGGCAATTTTTACAGTGTCCTTTAGATCGGCAGCAATTTCTTCAATAACGGGACCAAGCATTTGACATGGGCCACACCAGGGAGCCCAAAAATCGACAATAACGGGAAGTTCTGATTTTAAGACTTCAGAATCAAAATTTTGAGAAGTTAGATCAAGGGACATAATTAGTCAGTTTTTTTAACTAGCCTAGCTGTGTAGACAATTTGGCGTAAAACTCCATCAGAACCCTCTATTTGGTTGATACCAGATAGAGTAACGTACTGCGATAAATAATCTGAGAGAGCAACTTTTAACTCTTTAATCTGAGACTGATAATCTTTGACCTTTTCAACCAAGGTGACTGATTCTGGTTGCTTGAGGACTTTTTGTTTGGCAATAGTTTTTAGTTTGGTGTATTTTGAAGCTTCGGTAGCAGAGGTTCGATATTCTTCATCATTATCTAAAATGCCATCGAGCATGTCTTTTTGAACACGTAGTTCTTTGGTTAAAGTCTCGAGACGTTGGTCGTGGCTTTTGATTAAGGACTCAATACTGAGTAGGTTGGCGGCGGTGTTGGTATCTGTCATACCGTATAAATTTACCAATTCGTAATGCGCTCTTCAAGAGTATAAAGTTGATCAATACTACTCAACTTGACAATTTCCTGCCTAAGTTGTTTGGCTTGGGGGTGTCCAGAAACATAAAGGAGAAAGTGGCGACGGAGAGGATCAAAGCGACGATGGGGAAAGATGGTGGTAAAGTTGTGGGCATGTAAAAGCATGGCTTTAAATTTTTCCTTAAATTCGGGTTTTTCGTCACTGAAAACCCAAGGATTGCCCATGGCAGCGCGACCAATAAGAACACCGTCAACATCATATTTTTGACAATATTCTTGAGCTTGCTGACGAGACTGAACATCCCCGTTACCAAAGATAGGAGTATCGGATTGATGGCAAAGTTTGGCGGCAAGAGCGATTGAATCCCAATCAGCCAGACCGGAATAGGCCTGTTTGAGAGTGCGACCGTGAAGAGTGATGAAGTCAAGATGGTGGGACAATAAAAACGGAATCCAGGTTGATGAGGTGTCAGAAAGAGTCCCTAGGCGAGTTTTGACAGAGATGGTGGGAATGGTTTTGCCAACAAAACCTGAATATTTGTTGTTGCGATTGATGACATCGATTACTTTTTTCTTCAGTTTTAAATCATCTAGATTAACTTTATTTTGGGAAAAGTCAGAAAGAGCTTTTTGAACATTTTTGATAATTTTACTGGCCAATTCGGGTTGATCAATGAGGGCGGCGCCACCACCGTGTTGGGTGACAGTTTTGGCGGGGCAACCCATGTTTATATCGATGCCTTCAAAACCTAAATAACAAAGAATTACCGCAGCAATATAAAAACTGTCTGGATCCTTACCAAATATTTGCCCTATTATTGGGCGTTCTTCGTTTGAATATAACAGAGAATCGAAGAGTTTTACCGCATTATGAGCTAGACCCTCAGCGCTAACAAATTCAGTAAAAAACATATCTGGCTTGGCAATTTGAGACTGAGTCAAGCGAAAGGCTTCATCAGTAATACCGTCTAAGGGGGACAAGGCAACAATTTTTTGGGATTTAATAAAGGCTTTAAGGTCCATTATTTTCTAACCATTTAGAGAGATATTTTTCAGAAAGAGATAACCTGTCCGTAAAATTAGAGTCATTAATACTTAGATTGACAATAGGGGCGTACTGGGAAATAAAATTTTGGTGATCTTTGATGAATCTATCGATATCTTTAAGAGATTCTGAATAGTTTTTTGCAGCATATAGCTTGGCTAAAAAATCACGACTTAAGTCAAGACTAATAGTAAAAATTTTAAAATCAGATTTAAGTAGTTCGCCTTGGTAATTTTTCCACTCCCGGTCAATACTGGCGTCTAAGATAAAGGAGTCTTCCTTTTCAAATAGGGAGAGTAGCCTGGAGTTTCGACGCTTAATAAACTCATCTTCACTAAATGACAAGAAATCTTCGGTAACTTCACTTCGGATAGCATCGGTGTTAAAAGTCGGTAAATTGAATTTACTACTGAGATAATTAGCGATTGGGGTTTTTGATGAACCAACTGGACCAGCAAAAACAACGATATATTTCATTATTTTTTCTTATTTCTCTTGGCAAACTTGGCACCAACCTTGGCGTGATGGAATCGAGATTCAAAAACAGATTGACGTTGATGCTTAAAATCTTTGGGAGATAGACGTTTACCGAAAAATAATGACTTCTCTTCTTCCTCTTTAACAGCGGCGACCTTTTTAACAAAAGCTTTTTTGGTGGAGCTGGTAGAAATTAGTGATTGTTTTCTTTGGGGATGACGCTCAAGGGCCTCGTTGTGACGCTCTTGGCCCTCGGGAGTTAAAAATGGATCTGGTTCAGAATAATCGACGATAAGGGCTAGGTCACCAAGTTTAAAACGGTGCATTTTTTCTTTGGCGGCGATGGCGGAATCAAGATTATCAAATTCAACAAAACCAAGACCACGACTTTTACCCCAACGATTACGCATAATCTTTAGGGCTACTACTTTTCCAAAGGGAACGAAGAGAGTCAGCAACTCCCCTTCTGTGTATACAAATGGTAAGGAACCAACAAAAAGACGTTTGTTGGGGGCTCTTTTTGAATCCATATAGGTATTATAATATCTTTGATGCTTAAATACGAAGTTTTAGTTTTGGGTGAGCTTAGGACAAACTGTTATTTGCTGTGGGATGATGAGAGTCGGGAAACGGCAATTATCGATGCGGCCGATGATGGAGTGGCAATTTCAGAAATCATTGAGAGCAGAGGGTTAATTGCCAAAATTATATTGGCAACACATGGCCATTTTGACCATAACATGGGCGTTTTAGATCTTAAACTAATTTATAATATTCCCTTTGCCTGCAGTGAAAAAGACATGTTTTTACTAAAAAGACAGAGGGAAACAGCCAGTCATTTTTTGGGGAACATTGACGAAATTGCACCAAATATCAACAAAATTGATATTGATTTAGATAAAAAAGATAAAATAAAATTGGGGGAAAATACGATAAAAATAATGAAAAGTCCTGGTCATACACCGGGCGGAGTTTGTTTTTTGGCTAATAATTTTCTGTTTTGTGGAGACACGATATTTGCCGAAGGGTTGAGGGGCGATACTAGGCACGGTTACTCTTCAACAACAAAAATTCATGAAAGCATCGCCAAGATATTAAAACTTCCCAATAATACCGTTATTTTACCGGGGCATGGAGAGGAAACTTCTGTGATCGACGCGAGAATGTTTTTTAAGGGCGACGAATAGAGTCGATGGTGTCTTCGAAATTCTGAACATTGTCCTGTTTGAGAGATTCAAGCAGTTCAATAACAAGATTTTCGAAATAGAGTTTGATGGTGGCTGATTGTTTGGGATTAAGCTTGAGCTCGGCAATCAGCTGGTCAATAGTTTTCATTGCTATATTGTATAATATTGTCGACTAGAATAGCTAATACCCCGTCGGCTAATGGTAGGCCATTTCGCTCTGAACGAAAGAATCGTGGTTCGAATCCATGCGGGGTAAC
>JAHISL010000037.1 GCA_018818185.1 Patescibacteria group bacterium
GGTGGTTTATATGTGGCAGGGGAGGAAACGGCTGAACAAATTGGTTTAAGAGTGCAAAGATTAGGCTTAGATAAAGAAAAGTTCGATATCTTAGAGACAAATTCAGTTGATGATGTGGAAGAGATTTTGGAACGAACAAATAATGTGTTCAAAATAGCGGTGATTGATTCGATTCAGATGATGATTTCGGATATGGAGGGTTCTGGGGCACCAGGAAGTGTTAGCCAAATAAAGCAGTCGACTTTTAGATTAGTAGAAATTGCAAAGAAGACCGGGATGGCTATTTTTATTGTAGGGCATGTAACCAAGGAGGGGGATATTGCTGGACCAAAAATGTTGGAGCATATGGTGGATACGGTTTTGTATTTTGAAGGAGAAAGAAGTGGGGAGTTGAGAATTTTAAGAGTTGATAAAAATAGGTTTGGCCCAACTGACGAAGTGGGGGTATTCCGGATGGAGGAAAAAGGATTGCGAGAAATTTCTTCGGAGGAGGTGAGTCTAATTGATAGTAAAGTACCTCAGATCGGATCAACAATTAGTATGGTGATGGAGGGAACGAGACCTATACTGGTTGAGATACAAGCTTTGGTGACGGAAAGTTTTTCGCAAATGCCAAAAAGAATTTTCTCGGGAATAGATTTTAACAGGGGGCAATTGCTAGTGGCCGTGGCGCAAAAAATATTGGGGATACCATTATATAAAGAGGACGTGTTTGTTTCAGTGTCGGGAGGAATTAAAATTTCTGACCCTGGTTGTGATTTGGCAATAGTCGGAGCGATTTATTCTAGCTACAAAAATAAGGTTATAAAATCTGCTAGAGGTAATTCAAGTCCAGTGTTGATAGGGGAGGTGTCGTTGTTGGGACAGGTGAGAAGAGTGAAAATGGCGGAAAAAAGGGCAAAAGAAATTAAGAGTTTGGGAAAAGAAATGCTGACTATAGATAGTATAAAAGGGTTGAAAGAATTGATTTAGGCAGGATTTATGTTTTTGAAATTTAGGGGTCTTGGTTTGTCCTTGTTTTGATTCATTTGTTTAAAGGGCTAAGGTGAAGAGTAGACAAAAGATAGTTATCCACATAGTGTTGATAAGGGAGGTTTTGAGTATATTTTGAAGCTAAAATGTATGGAAAAAAATAATATAGGTTTAGTATTTTTTTGTGACTAATTTCTTATAGGTTATAGACAAGTAAAAAAACCGATGTTATAGTTTCTTAATGCTAAAAAAGTGGTGGGAGAAGTTACGAAAGAAAGATAAGTGGGCTGAAGGTCAGATTAAGGCGATGGCTAAACTGGGCGGGAAGTTGATTATTATGTAGGACAGGCAGATTAAAAAACAAAAAAAAGAAACAACTTTATCGATATTCTCAAAGCAGGTGGAACACGAATATTGTTGTTTCTTCAACTCTAAAATAGAGCAAGAGAGATAAAAAATCAAGCTCGGTAGAATAGGGATAATGTTGCTATTCTAAAGCTGTTTTATCTCTAGTGTTGAGAGCGGCAGAGGGGGCAGGTCTGCCGCTTTCAACAGTAATATCTTGAATAGGTTGAGGTATGATTTGACATGAGTGAGGGATTTATATACAATAAGTCATTCCCCGGACGAAATCGTTTTGATTTTTATAATTTTTCCTAAAAATGGCAAGAAAACAAGCAAAAGCTACAGAGGTGTCTACTGATGTTAAAACAGCAGTGAAAGCGCCGACCACTGACACTTCGACAGACAAAACTAGTGTTAGAACTGAAGACAAAAACAGAGTTGGAATTTCGAATCAAAAAAGATCAAATACTAACACCAACACGGCAAATACAAATCCAGTGAGATTGGAGATGATTACTGGTGTGTTGGAGATCATGTCTGACGGAATGGGTTTTGTGAGACCTCAATTTAATCCCGGTCATAAGGATGCAATGATTGGTTCAATGCAAATTAGAAGATATGGTTTAAGAGTAGGTGATATGGTGACTGGTGTGGCAAAGGCTCCTAAGGGGGGCGAGAAATATTGGGGTTTGGTAAGAATTGACAAAATTAATGAGCTTGACTTGGCGGCGGCACAAAGAAGACCAGAATTTAAGGATTTAGTTCCAATTTATCCGATAAAACAGGTTAAACTTGAGTTTGATCCAAAGGTCTTTTCAAATAGAATTATGGATATTTTTTGTCCAATCGGTTTTGGTCAGAGAGGAATGATTGTTTCTCCACCAAAGGCGGGAAAGACAACTTTACTTAAGGAGATTGCGGCTGGAGTAGCAGCGAACTATCCAGAGGTACATCTGATGGCAGTATTGGTTGGAGAAAGGCCAGAAGAGGTAACTGATATGCAGAGGTTTATAAAAGGTGAGGTGATTGCTTCCCATTTTGACCAAAAACCGGAAGAGCAAACTAGGGCAGCGGAGATAGCAATAGAGAGAGCAAAAAGATTGGTAGAGATGGGTAAAGACGTATTTATGGTTTTTGACTCAATAACAAGATTGGCAAGAGCATATAATTTGGCAATTCCAACTTCGGGAAGAACACTTTCTGGTGGTTTTGATCCGGCGGCATTGTACCCATCAAAGAAGTTTTTTGGAGCAGCAAGAAAAATCGAGAACGGTGGTTCATTGACAATTATTGGAACAGCATTGGTGGAGACAGGTTCAAAAATGGATGAACTAATTTTTGAAGAGTTCAAGGGAACGGGAAATATGGAATTGAAGCTGGAAAGAAAATTGGCAGAAAGAAGAATATTCCCAGCCTTTGACATTTTGAAATCTGGAACAAGAAAGGAAGATTTGTTGTTATCGGCGGAAACATTGACGAAGGTGATGGCTTTGAGACGAATGTTTGATAACCTTGATAATAGAGAACAAACAACAGAATTAATCATTGAACAGATGAATAAAACGGACAATAACGAAGATTTCATGAAGAAAGTAGGAAAGAGATAGGATGCTTATTTCTTCCAAAAACAAATGAAGAAAGAAATTGAATTGATTAAACAATTTTTGGAACTTCAAGGACGTTTCTGGGCAGAGATTGGAACTCTATTTTTGGGTTGGAGTGGAACGATAAAGAATGAGACATCAAAATTGATGTATAAGCAGAGAGGAAGATTTTCCCAGAGTTTTGTGAGTATTGGGTTGGCAATATTGTCTTTTGGGGCAATTATTTTTTCTGGTACTTTGGAGGACTTGGTTAGAAGAGGAGATAATGTTGAAAGTAGTGGAAGTAATTATTTAATTTTGGCGGCGGA
>JAHISL010000038.1 GCA_018818185.1 Patescibacteria group bacterium
AAAAGGGTTGCCGTCACTGTTCTAGAAGCCAAACCACTAATCGTCTCCCGTTTGAGAACCACCGAAAAAGATACTTACGAAGCCGTTCAGCTAAAAACACACAAAGACAAATTTGTTGAGTTTAAAAATACTGCCGATACTAATCCAGACTTAAAAACAGAAGTTACCATAGATTCCGTCTTTTCAGTTGGTGATGTGGTTTCAGCTACGAGCAAAAGTAAAGGTCACGGTTTTGCCGGTGTTATTAAACGTCATGGTTTCCGTCGCCAACCAGTTTCTGGTGGTGCCTCTGATCGTGTTCGCGCCCCCGGCTCTATTGGCGCTCAAACACCTGGAAAAGTTATTAAGGGTAAAAAAATGCCTGGACATTACGGCAATGCTACCGCTACTGTTAGCAACCTCAAAATTTTTAAAATCGACAAAGAAAACCATCTCCTTTATGTTACCGGAGGAGTTCCTGGGCATATCAATTCTTGGGTAAAAATTACCAAAAACTAACATGAAAGCCACACTTTATAACCTCCAAGCAGAAAAAATCAAGGATATTACCTTACCCGGAGAAATATTTGAAGCCAAAATTAACGAAAAATTAATTGCTCAATCTGTCAAAGTCTATCTTCACAATCAACGTTCAGCCCATGCTGTGGCCAAACATCGTGGTGAAGTTTCTGGTACTACCAAAAAAATCTGGCCCCAAAAAGGTACTGGTCGTGCCCGACACGGTTCTGCCAAGGCCCCTCAATTTGTTGGTGGTGGTTCAGCTCATGGTCCTCGTGGTGATCAAAAATCACCTCTTCACTTTTCTCAAAAATTACGTCAAGCTGCTTTTAAATCAGTTTTGTCAAAATTTGCCAAAAATAATTCCATTCTTGTCATTGATAAAGTATCAACCATTGAACCCAAAACAAAAACTGCTTTTGAGTTCATTGCCAAAATGAGAAAACAAAATGAATTGTTGGCAAATAGCCGCAAAATTGGTATCATTACCAGTCGTAGTTTTGACAACTTCAAACGAGCATTTAAAAATCTCCCCGAAGTCAATCTTTTGTCCGCTAAATCTCTCAATTCATATGAGTTATCAAGACAAAACTATTTGATGTTTACTGCTGCGGCCATCAAAGAATTAACAAAATAAACATGATTATTATTAAAAGACCAGTTGTCACAGAAAAAGCAATTACCGCCCAAAGTAACGGTAAGTACACTTTTATTGTCACCGCCAAGGCAAATAGGAATCAAGTCGCTGCCTCTTTTGAAGAGCTTTTTGGTATTAAACCTCTAAAAGTAAACATGCTTGTCTGCAAAGGAAAAGTAAAAACAAATTGGAAAACTCGTTCTCCGATTTACAAACCAAATCTCAAAAAAGCCATAGTTACCATTGAAAAAGGTCAAATAATTGATCTCTTAACCTTAAAAAATGAAAAGTAAATTATTAACCATCAAGAAAAAACGTAGTGGTCGCGATGCTCAAGGGCATGTTTCTACTCGTCATCGTGGTGGTGAACATAAGCGTTTTCTTCGTTTAATTGATTGGAGAAGAACAAAACTCGACGTTAAGGCAAAAGTTGCTGCCATCGAATATGACCCCAATCGTACCGCAGATATTGCTCTTCTTCATTACGAAGATGGTTCAAAATCATATATCATTGCTACTGCCAATCTAAAAGTTGGTGATGTCGTTGTTTATTCCGAAAATGCTCCTATCAAAGAGGGCAACAAATTACCTTTAAAAAATATTCCTGTCGGTACTCCTATTTCATGCCTCGAATTCCAAGCCGGCCGCGGAGCTCAAATAATTAAATCTGCCGGATCCTCTGCTTACATCCAATCAATTGACGACACCAAAGCTATTATTAAGTTACCTTCGGGTGAACTAAGGGTTTTCCCTTCCACTGCCTGTGCCACTATTGGTCAGGTTGGTAATTCCGATCATTCAAACCAAAAACTTGTTAAAGCTGGCGATTCTCGTCACCGAGGTATTCGTCCCGCCGTTCGCGGTGTTGCTCAGAATCCTCATTCCCATCCACACGGTGGTGGTGAAGGTCGATCTAGCATTGGTATGCATCCAAAAACTCCTTGGGGTAAGCCTGCCATGGGAAAGAAAACCAGAAAACGTAAGAAAGCCTCAAACAAATTAATTATTAAACATCGTAAATAATTATGGGTAGAAGCTCTCGAAAAGGTCCATACATTGATGCCAAGCTTATAAAAAAGGTTGCTGCCAGTCAAGGCGACACTCCAATTAAGACATACGCCCGAAACAGCCAGATTCCCCCTGAATTTGTTGGCAAGCATTTTGCTGTTCATAATGGTCGCAAATTTATCGAAGTCTATATTACTGAAGACATGGTCGGTCACCGTCTCGGTGAATTTTCTGTCACCAGAACCTTCAAAGGTCATGGTCGTATCGTTAAAAGAGTTATTGAAAAGACATAAAATCATTCTATGGAAAAAAAAGCAGTTAAAAAAACTATTATCAAGAAAGCCACTACTCCTAAAAAAGTTGTTACTCCTAAATTGGTCGCTACCGCTCCCGTTACACCAGAGATAAAATATTGCCGATACGTCAACAAAAACATCAAAATCTCTCCTCGAAAACTTCGTCTT
The DNA here is from genome assembly GCA_018818185.1 of Patescibacteria group bacterium. GTDB lineage: Bacteria > Patescibacteriota > Microgenomatia > UBA12405 > UBA12405 > UBA12158. Next base: position 2,608 of record JAHISL010000038.1, read on the forward strand.
TTAGCCAACTCAATCAAAAAATTATCACCTACCTCTGTTCTTGTAAAACTATCCTTAACCAACACTAAAGCTGCCCGTGTTTTAGCTCGAGCCATTGAAACGGTTGTATCTGTGGCCAAAAACAACTATAATCTCTCTCCTGAAAGCCTTCAGTTCGACACCATCATTGTCAACGAGGGTCTAAAAATTAAACGCATGGACAAATCCCATGGTTCTCACTTTGCTCGTGGAACCATTGTCAAACGCCATAGCCGTTTAAAAATAATTGTTAAAGGACAGGTTAAATAATTTATGGGCCAAAAAGTAAATCCAATCGCATTCAGACTCAAGACTACTCCAAATTCTCCGGAGTGGCTCTCTTCATGGTATGCCGACAAAACAAAATACAAAGATCTTTTACTAGAGGATTATAAGATTCGTCAAACTCTTCAAAAAAGATTATCTTCTGCTGGTATCGTTGCCATTCGGATTGAACGATCAACTAAAAAAATTAAACTTATCTTGATTGTTAGTCGTCCCGGTTTAGTTATCGGTCGCGGCGGAAAAGAGCTTGAGGTCACTAAAAATGAAGTTCTCAAAATCATGTCCAAGCGAAGTACCAATAAAATTAACATTGATATCCAGGTTGAAGAATTTAGAAATACCGATCTTTCCGCAAAATTAATTGCCGAAAAAATATCTTGGCAACTTGCCAAAAGAATGCCTTATCGTCGTGTTGTTCTTTCTGCTATCGAAAAGTCCATGATTGCTGGTGCCAAAGGAATTAAAATCATCCTCTCTGGCCGTATCAATGGAGCTGAGATTAGCCGTAAAGAAAAATTTCACCAAGGTCAAGTCCCCCTAAGTACCATCAAATCACACATTGATTACGCCGAGGTGCCATGTTTAACCCGTTCTGGTTATATTGGAGTTAAAGTTTATCTTTGTTTAGCCTAAACCTATGTTACAACCATCCCGCACTAAATACCGAAAACAATTCCGTGGTCGCATGAGAGGGAATTCCCGTGGCAATCTTGTTTCCTTTGGAGAATTCGGTCTTAAATCGCTCACTTGCGGTTGGTTAACTGCCAATCAAATCGAAGCTGCTCGTCGTGCTATCGCCCACGAAACTAAAAGAAATGGTCGTACCTGGATTCGAATTTTTCCCGACAAACCATTTACTGAAAAAGGTGCCGGAGCTCCTCTTGGTGCTGGTAAGGGTGATGTCAAAGGTTATGTTGCCGTCATTCGCCCCGGTCGAATTTTATTCGAAGTTGCCGGAGTTTCCGAAGCTGAAGCCCGTGAAGCTCTTCGTCTTGCCTCTGCAAAATTACCTGTTACCACCAAAGTAGTTAAACGAAAATAACTTACTCTAGAATTTATGAAAAAAACTGATAAAATTGCCTACAAGCAAAAAAGCACAGAAGAGTTGAACAAACTCCTGCGAGACCTCAAAAAGAAATTTGTTGAGGCCAAAAGTAAACAGTATTTGGGTAACCAAAAAGATACTTCTGTTTTTAAAAAAATTCAGTCTGAAATTGCCTTAATTTCGACCCTGCTTAATCAAAATGACAGATAAAAATATTAACACCGGTAAAGTTTTTTCTGGCGTCGTTGTCTCTGACAAAATGACCAACACTATTGTTGTTTCCTTGTCCTATACCTCGAGACATCCTCTCTATAAAAAAATCGTCAAGAAAAATAAAAAAATCTATTGTGACAACAACCTACAAGCTAAAACAGGTGATTTTGTCAAAGTCAGAGAAACTCGCCCTCTTAGCAAATTAAAAAGATTCACTACGTTAGAGATTATCAAATCGGGTTCAGCCGAATAAGTATATGTTGCAATTAAGAACCCGCCTCAAACCAGCCGACAACTGCGGTGCAAAATCTGTCGAGATCATGCACGTCTATGTTGGTTCAAATCACAAACAAGCCTCTATCGGTGATATCGTTTTGGCTGTCGTCAAAGAAGCCATGCCCAATGGTCTTGTCAAAAAGAAAGAAAAAGTTAAAGCCGTTATTGTTCGTACTAAAAAAGAATTAGGCCGTGCTGATGGCAGTTACATCCGTTTTTCTGACAACTCCTGTGTTATCATTGATTCTCAAAAAAACCCACGCGGTACTCGCATTTTCGGGCCAATTGCCCGTGAAATTAAAGATGCTGGTTTTACCAAAATAGCTTCAATGGCTAAGGAGGTATTTTAATATGAAAATACAAAAAGGCGACAAAGTCGAAATAATTATTGGAAAAGATAAAGGCCGAAGCGGTGAAGTTCTCAAGGTTTTTACCAAAAAAGAACAAATTATCGTCAAAGGTTTGAATCTCTTCAAAAAACACCTCAAGCCAACTCAAGGTCAAAAGGGTGGAATCATTGAAAAAGAAAGAGCCGTTAAAGTATCAAAAACCATGTTAATTTGCCCAAGCTGTGGCAAAAAAATTCGTGTTGCTTATCAAATTGACAAAAATGGTGACAAATCTAGAATTTGTCGAAAATGTAAAGCCATTATTGCTCCTAATAAAAAATAACTATGATGTCTGAATATATAAAAGAAATTAATGAAAAAATGACAAAGTCCTTGGGCAAGGTGAATCCTAACGCTCTTCCCAAACTTACCAAGGTTGTTTTAAATTACCGAGTCGCCGATGGTCGTGATAGTCAAGAAAATTTAGCTGCCGCTGAAAAAGAATTGATGGCTATTTCAGGTCAAAAACCTCGTCTTTCCAAAGCTAAAAAATCTATTGCTGCCTTTAAACTACGTGAAGGTGAGCCTCTTGCCTACAGCGTCACTCTTCGTGGTACCCGCATGTATGACTTCATTTACAAACTCTTTAATATCGTTTTACCCCGTCTTCGTGATTTCAAAGGTTTGCCCCAAACTTCTTTTGATAATCAAGGTAATTATAGCCTGACAATCAGAGATCAGACATATTTCCCCGAAGTAAATCTCGATCTTGTCAACAAAATTCGTTCAGTCCAAGTTACTATGAGCATTTCTGCCTCTTCAATCGAGGAGTCAAAAATGTTATTATCCACCCTAGGTTTTCCATTTGAGAAAAATTAAACATGGCTACTACTGCAAAAATAGTTCGAGAGAACAAAAAATTAAAATACTCAAATCGACATCATAATCGATGCCAACTTTGTGGTCGTCCTCGAGGCTATATTCGTATTTTTGGACTATGTCGTTTATGTTTTAGAAAATTAGCCAACACTGGTGCTCTCCCAGGCGTTAAAAGAGCCAGCTGGTAAAAATATATGATCAATTCATTATCTTGTGACTTATTAATCAGAATCAAAAACGGTAGTCGTGCCGGTCGTAAAACCATTTCGGCTCCTTTGTCAAAATTCTCTTTAGACATTTTACAAAAACTTAAACAATCTGGTTTTATTGCTGATTTTTCTGCCGATAAAGACTCAAGATCTATTAGCATCTCTATGCCCAGGGTTACCGACATTGCTCTTATTTCTAAGCCCGGTTGTCGTCAATATTGCAAATCAACTTCTATTCCTTGGGGAAAAACTCCAAGTTCGTTAATAATTATTTCCACCTCTACTGGTCTTCTCTCTCAAAAAGAGGCAGTGGCCAAAAAACTAGGCGGAGAGTTAATCGCCGAAATCTGGTAAAAATCACATGTCACGCATAGGTAAACAAATCATCACCATCCCAGAAGGCGTCACCGCCAAACTAGAGGCAAACATTGTCACTATTACTGGCCCAAAAGGAACTCTTTCTTATCAAGTACCTCCCCGTATTCAAGTAGATATTGAAGATAATCAAATCAAAGTAACTCGCCTAGGTCAAGATAAACAAACTCGTTCAAATCACGGCTCAGTTCGTGCTCATCTAAACAACTATGTTCAAGGTGTTGTCACTCCTTGGGTCAAGGAGCTTGAAGTCCGAGGCACTGGTTACAAAGCCTCTGTCGATGGCGACAAACTCACAGTTCTTGCCGGATTCATTCACCCAGTTTATATTACAGCTCCCGAAGGTATTACTATTACTGTTGCCAACGAAAATAAAATCACTGTTTCTGGTTGTAACCGAGAAGTTGTTGGTCAAGTAGCAAGTAACATTCGCAAGATTAGACCTCCAGAGCCATATAAGGGTAAAGGTATTCGTTATCTCAATGAATTTATAAAGTTAAAAGCTGGTAAAACCGCGAAAGCATAAAAACTATGGCCATTACAAATAACACTAAAATTAGAAGACTACGTCGCGTTCGCGGTAAGATATCGCAAAACAAGACTGTACCTCGACTTTCTGTTTTCCGTAGTAATTGTCATATTTGGGCTCAAATAATTGATGATAAACACGGTAAAACTTTAGCCTCTGCTTCTACAAAAACAGAAAAAGCAAAGGGTACCAAGTCCGAACAAGCTCATGCTGTCGGCGTTGCAATTGCTAAAATAGCCAAAGAAAAAAAAGTTACTTTTATTAGATTCGATCGAGGCCTTTATCGCTATCATGGTCGAGTTAAATCATTGGCCGAGGGTGCTCGCTCTGGAGGCCTGAAATTTTAAAAAAATATGTATCAAAATAATAAAATAGACAGTGAGTTCACCGACAAAGTCGTTGAAATCAAGCGTGTCTCCAAAAAGACAAAAGGCGGTAATCAAATTTCCTTTACTGCCCTGGTTGTTACTGGTGACAAAAAAAGTCGTGTTGCTGTTGGTCACGGTCGTGCCAAAAGTGTTGCCGATGCCATCAAAAAAGCTATTAATCGCGGTCGTAAATCATTAATCGAAGTTCCTATCGTTAACGGTACTATTCCCGGTTCCATAAAACTAAAATTTAAGGGAGCCGTCATTCTCCTCCGTCCCGGAAAAGAGGGAAGTGGTCTAATCGCTGGTGGAGCTATCCGCTCTGTTGTCGAACTTGCCGGAATAAAAGATATTGTGAGTAAAATCATCGGTTCAAAAAACAAGTCAATTAATGTTTGGGCAACTTTAAAGGCTCTCGAGCTTCTAAAAAAATAATCATATGGATATTTTATCTTCTCTAAAAAAAACTACCACCAGACAGGCCAAAAGAGTTGGTCGTGGTATTGGCTCCGGAGTCGGCGGTCACACCACTGGTCGCGGTGCCAAAGGTGACAATGTTCGCGGTCATGGTAAATTGACCTTCGATGGTACTAAAATTAAAAAAGGCTGGCTAAAAAGATTACCTCTTCGTCGTGGTAAACATCGTTTACTTCCCCAAGAAAATACCTACATCATTTCTTTTGAGCAACTAAATAAATGGTTTGAAAACGGCGATACTGTCAGCAGTCAATCGATTTTTGAAAAAATTACCCGTATTACAAAAAAAGACTTAGGTAAAGACATCAAAATTCTCTCTGATGGTGAGATTGAAAAGAAGCTAACTTTTAAAGATGTTAAGCTTTCAAAAAAAGCTATGGCAAAAGTTCTAGCCTCCGGTGGTAAGATAGAGTCATGAATTATCTTTCTCGATCATTATCCCTCTACGCTGAAGGGTTAAAGACCCCGCTTCTTCGAAAAAAAATCATCTTCACTTTTGTTATCTTAATCGTCTTTCGTTTAATCGCCCACATTCCCGTCCCTGGTGTAAATTTAGCCCTTCTAAAAAGTTTTTTTGCTCAAAATCAATTTCTTTCCCTTTTAGATATTTTTTCAGGTGGTACTCTTGCAAACTTTTCTATTGCCGCTCTTGGTTTAAACCCCTATATCAATGCTTCTATTATGCTTCAACTTCTTGGCTTTATTATTCCAGAACTAAAGGAATTGCAAAAAGAAGGGGAGTATGGCCGTGCCAAAATAAATCAATACACAAGAATTATTACCATTCCTTTGGCAATATTTCAATCTCTGGCCATGTACGGCATTCTTAACTCTCAAAATATTATTGGTCAACAATCATTATTGGTCATTGTTGCCCTTGTTGCTTCTATGGTTACTGGCACCATGATTATGATTTTTTTGGGTGAACTAATCAACGAATTTGGTATCGGCAATGGTATTTCCGTTATCATCTTCGCGGGCATCATTTCCCGTCTTCCTATTTCCGCTATTCAATCGCTCAGTATCTCCGACTTTTCAAATCCTCAAACCCTCTTTAATCTAATTCTTTTTCTCGCCCTCGCCATAGTTATTGTTCTCTCCGTTGTCATGATAGAGGAAGCTGTTTTTAGAATCCCTGTTTCCTATGCTAAAAGAGCTCAAACAACCTATCTTCCAATTAAAGTAAACGTCGCCGGAGTAATGCCCATTATTTTCGCTGTTTCCCTTGTTTCTCTTCCTGCTCTGCTTGGTCAGGCTCTCAGCAAATCTAGTAATGTCGCCCTGGCAAACTTTTCCCGACAATTGTCTCTTGCTTTTAGCAACACCAGCATTCTCTATTTGCTTTCCTATTTTGTTCTAGTAATTGCCTTCACCTTCGTTTATTCCTCAGTTGTTTTTAAACCTAAAGATGTTGCCGAGGAGCTTCGTAAATCTGGCGGTTTTATTCCCGGAATTCGCCCCGGCCAAGCTACTGAAAAGAGGCTTGAATACTTTTTATATCGTGTCGTCTTTATTGGGGCTGTCTTCTTGGGTTTAATTGCCGTTGTTCCATCCTTGGTTCAAAAAATTACTGGTGTTACCTCGCTGACAATCGGCGGTACTTCAGTTTTGATCGTAGTTTCAGTTATTTTAGAATTAAATCGTAAAATCGAAAATGTGGTCCAGATGTATCACTATGATAAATTAACTTATTAAAATGCCTTTAAACCTCTTCATAATTGGCCCCAGTGGCTGCGGAAAATCAACTCAAGCAAAATTAATTGCTCAAAAATACAATCTAACTCACTTATCTATGGGCCAGCTTCTTCGAGATGAAATCGCCGCCAAATCAGGTTTTGGTGATGAGGCCAAATCCTATCTTGATGGTGGTAAATTAGTTCCCGACGACTTAATTTTCGACATTTTAATCAGCAAACTGAATTCACTTAACAATCAAAATTTTATTATTGATGGCTTTCCTCGAGTTTTAAACCAAGGGAAATATATTGAATATTATCTTAAAAAAATAAATCAACCTTTTTCTTTACTAATTCATCTTTCGGTCACCTTCGAGGAAATTAACTCCCGTCGTTCAAAAAAAGGTGATGAATTCCAAGACCAAGATCGTACCGACAACACTCCCGAGGCGATAAAATCTCGCCAGCAATTCTATGACGACGCAATTGCCTCCATTCGCGATTATTTTAAATCCAAAAAGTTATTCTTCGACGTCGACGGCAATCGCCCCGTTGAACCCATTTTCGAAGACATTTGCACAAAAATAGATAATATAAAATGATTAAAATTACAGAAATTATTAGATCATTGATTGAAAACTCCAACGTTACTCTCGCCACATGTAATCAAAATAATGTCCCGAACTGTTGTGTCATCGCCTGTGTCAAGGTAATAAATGATAAACAACTTCTCTTTACCGATAACTACTTTAACAAAACAAGAAGTAATTTAGAAAACAACAAGAATGTTTCTCTTGCTACTTGCTCCGCTGACGGAAACCAAGCCTACCAATTAAAAGGTACTGCTCAAATATTTACAGAAGGTGAATATAAAGAAATGGTTGATAACATGGAATGTAATCAAGGTTTGGCTCATAAAGCAGCCGTTCTGGTTTCAGTTACCGAAATCTGGGATCTAGCAGACCCAAAATTAATTTGTTCAGAAAAATTATAAATTTAATCTAAATGAAAGATCCACAAGTCAAAGCTCTTGTCACCGAAGTTCTCCCCGACCAATTGTTTCGGGTAAAACTTCAAGACGATCGTAAAATTGTCTGCTATTTAGCAGGTAAATTAAAAATGCACCACATTCGCTGTCAAGCTGGTGATACCGTTTCCGTTGTTTTGTCACCCGATGGCAACAAGGGACGTATTGTTTATCGAGGTTGACCCCTTGTTTTATCAATTTACTCTTTGATATTATCGGGAGTTTGGGTTACAATACCAAAGTCATCTTTATGAAAGTCAAATCAAGCATTAAACGCCGTTGCAAAAACTGTAAAATCGTTATTCGACGAGGTATAAGGCGAGTTATATGTTCTACCAAAAGACATACCCAAAGACAGGGTTAACTTTATGAGAATTTCCGGAATTGAAATCCCCGATAATGAAAGAGCCCAAGTAGCTCTGACTCGTTTTTTTGGAATTGGTCCAAAAAACGTTATTAAACTTGCTAAAAAAGCAGGTATCGATTTAGATACTAGGACTAAATCTCTTTCTCGTGATGATGTCAGTAACTTAATGAAAGCCCTCGAAGAATTCCAAACTGAAGGCGATCTTAAGCGAGAGATCAGAGAAAACATCAACCGACTCAAAGCAATTAAATGTTATCGCGGCATTCGCCACATTGTCAGCTTGCCTGTTCGAGGTCAAAGGACAAAATCCAACTCTCGCACTCGTAAGGGTAGAAAGAAAACAGTTGGCTCCCTTACCAAGGAAGCATGGGCAAAAATTGAGACCCAACAAAAAGCTGCCGCTACTGCAAAAAAATAAAATATCTCTATGGCTACCACTGTTAAAAAAGAAAATAAAAAAATCGTCAAAAGCATTGCTGAAGGTCGACTTTATATTCAGTCCACCTTTAACAATACTATTGTTACTGTCACTGATTCCAAGGGAAATTCTCTTGCCTGGTCAAGTGCTGGTCAATGTGGTTTCAAGGGTTCCCGTAAATCTACCCCATTTGCCGCTACCACTGCCATCGAGAAGGCTCTTGATGGCGTCAAAAAATTTGGCATTAAGAAATTAGCAGTTTATTTGAAAGGTCCAGGTACCGGTCGAGACGCCGCTCTTCGTTTTCTTCGCTCCAAGCGAGATTTTGAAGTCGACTTTATTGCCGATGTTACCCCTGTTCCTCACAACGGTCCTCGTCCACCCAAGGCCCGTCGAGTTTAATTTAAATTAATATGAGAAGTACACTAGATACAAAATGTCGTCTTTGTCGAGCTGAGGGCGTTAAGCTTTATTTAAAAGGCGCTCGCTGTCTCTCTGCTAAATGCCCAATTGAAAAAAAGGGAGCTGTCAAGCCAGGTATGCACGGTGGAAAAAGAGGTAAAAAACCTACCGATTACGGTATTCAGCTTCGAGCCAAACAAAAAGCCAAGCGTTTTTACGGAGTCGCCGAAACCCAATTCAAAAACTATTATCTAGCCGCCAAAAAAATAAAAGGTTTGCTTGGTGAGAACTTAATGATTTTGCTCGAACGTCGTTTAGACAATGTGGTTTATGTTTCCGGTCTCTGTCTTTCTCGAAGTCATGCCAAACAAATGATTAGCCATAAAAACATTTTAGTTAATGGTGCTCCTCTCAATATTTCCTCTTACTCTGTCAAAATTGGCGACGTTATTTCTCTTAAACCCAAAACTATTGAATCTTACGGCGATACTTTTAAGTATGCCGATAAGGATTTCAAGGCTCCAGAATGGATTGATCTTGATAGATCCAAATCTACAGCCAAAATACTTGCCCTTCCCACCATCGATCAAGATCAAAACGGGATCGATGTAAATTTAATCATTGAATATTATTCAAGGTAAAAAAGGAGACACCCATGATCGACACCAGCCGATTTCATATCAAAACAATTAAAGAAACTGCCACCTATGGCAAGTTTGAACTTAGTCCTCTCGTCGGCGGTTTAGGCCACACTTTAGGTAATAGTATTCGACGCATTTTGTTGATTACCATTCCCGGTGCCGCTATAACCCGTATCAGAATCGATGGGGTAACTCATCTTTTTACCACCCTCCCTGGTGTCAAAGAAGATTTGGTTGAAGTTTCTCTCAATCTTAAAAAAGTAAAATTTACCTACAAAAACGAAGATCCTACCACTCTTGTTCTCGAAAAAACTGGTAAAGGTGTAGTTACCGCCGGCGATATTGCCGACAGTGTTACCTGCAAGGTTGCCAATCCAGATCAAGTTATCGCCACTCTCACCACCGATAAAGCCCATCTCAAAATCGAAATGACTGTTGAACGAGGTGTCGGTTATACACTTGCTCGTGAGCAAAAATCTGAGGTTGTCGGTGAAATTATTCTCGACACTACCTTCACCCCAGTTCTAAAAGCCAACTATTCTGTTGAACCTACTCGTTTAGGTAAAAAGAGCAATTACGATAAATTGACCATGGAAGTCTGGACCGATGGTTCAGTTGAACCCTTAGTCGCCTTTAAAACTGCTTCAAAAGATTTAATTAACGCTCTAAACCAAATTGTTGATACTCGAGAATTCGAAGATGAAGTCATTACTCTTGATTCTATGCCGGTTAATCAATTGACCGAAATTTCTGTTGAAGAAATCGAATTACCACTTCGTGTTACCAATGCTCTGAAAAAAGCTTCATATCCCAATATCGATACTTTAATCAAAGCAGGTCGTGCCGATGTCAGTAAAGCTAAAAATGTAGGTGAGAAATCCTTAAAAATTATTGATTCTTGGCTCAAAGAAAAAGGCTATTCTTGGAGCAAATAATATATGAGACACCGAATTTCAGGTCGACATCTTGGTCGTGACACTAATCAGCGCCACTCTTTGTATCGTACTCAGTTGCGAAGTTTGTTTACCTATGGTTATATTAAAACAACTGTAGCCAAGGCAAAATCTATCGTCCCTTTGGCCGAAAAAATTGCGGCTGCTGCTGTTAAGGCCGATCTAAATTCTCGTCGCTATATTTTCACCTTTTTCCAGGATCGCAACGTTGTCAACAACATTGTTACCGCTTTTTCCGCTACTTTTCCTGGTAAAACTTCTAATTTTACTCAATTAAACAATGTTAAATTCCGATACGGAGACAATGCTTTAATCGTAAAACTTAGCTTTGTCAAAGAAGTCAATACTATTCCCGTTGTCAAAGAAAAAGTTAAAAAAGAAGATAAAAAGACTGTCAAGAAAGCCGTCAAAAAAGAGGTTAAGAAAGAAGTTAAGAAAGTCGTTAAAAAAGTTCCCGCCAAAAAGAAAGCGGTTGCCAAAAAGGAATCAAAATGAAAACAAAAACCACAGTTCTAAAAGGCAGTAATCCAAAACGTAGTTGGGTTTTAATTGATCTATCTGGTAAAACTCTTGGCCGAGTTGCCACTGAAATTGCCGCTATCCTTATGGGTAAAGATAAACCGACCTTTTCTTATCATCGTGATGATGGTGATTATGTCGTCGCCATTAATTCTGATGCTATCGTAACTACCGGTAAAAAAATGAAACAAAAGATCTATTATCATCACACAGGTTACGCTGGTCATTTGAAAGAATTAAGTCTCAAGGCCCTTATGGCCAAAGATTCACGCCGAGTTATCGAGCTTGCTGTTCGCGGCATGCTTCCAAAAAATCATCTTCGTTCAAAGAGATTAACCCGATTAAAAATTTTTGCAGGCGCAGAGCACAAATACTCTGAGAAAATAGGTAAATAAATATGGCTACTTCTAAAAAATCAACCAATACTTATGTTTATGCTCTAGGTCGTCGCAAATCAGCCGTCGCCACAGTTAAGCTTTTTTCTGGAAAAGGGGACTCCGAAATTAATGGTCGTACTTTAAAAGACTATTTTCCTCTCACTTTTTCTCGACTTGAACTTCCCTTTACCATTTCCGAAACCAAGGGTAAACATTACTTTGTTGCTAAAATCGTTGGTGGTGGTCGTACTGGCCAATTATCTGCCTTAATATTGGCTCTTTCTCGAGCTCTTAAGAAAGGTGATGCCAATCTAACCACTGTCTTGTCTCAAGCTGGCTTACTTACTGTCGATGCTCGTGTTCGTGAGCGACGCATGGTCGGTACCGGTGGTAAAGCCCGACGTCAGAAACAATCTCCAAAGCGCTAAGCTTTGTTATTATTCAAAATTAAAACTCCGGGCAACCGGAGTTTTTTGTTAATGAAAAAATAAAGTAATGCTATATCATTGGATCTGTAAGTATTAGAAGGTTTCCGGAGATTAACAGAAGATAATTGGAGTAATGGATAAATAAAAATATTTTTTGAGTTAAAATAGTAAATGACCCTACTTCAAACACTTTTTCTTGGCTTTGTTCAAGGCGTTACCGAATTTTTACCAATTTCTTCCTCCGGACATTTAAATTTATTTCAACATTTTCTTGGTTATTCACCTTCCCTAGGATTTGATATCTTTTTAAACACGGCGACTCTATTTTCAGTTCTGTTTTTCTTTCGAAAACAACTCTCCTTCTTTTTTTCACACCTTCCTCAAATATTTGTTGCCTCTCTTCCTACCGCCTTTGTTGCTTTATTTTTTAAAGACAAAGTTGAGTTAGTTTTTGCTAATGTCTGGCTACTACCTTTCTTTTTTATCACAAACTCAATCATTTTATTTTCCACCAAAAAAAGTCAAGGGGCTTCTTCAGAAATTTCCCTAAAGCAGGCTATCCTTATCGGTATTTCTCAGTCTCTGGCCATTTTTCCCGGTATTTCTCGTGCTGGTACTACTATCGCTGCCGCTCTGGCCCTGGGTCTTTCTCCCCAGACTGCCTTTAACTTTTCCTTTTGCCTTTTCATTCCCGCTTCCTTTGGCGCCATTCTTATTGGTTTAAAGGATTTTGAAATAAATACTATCGTCACCAGCCAATACCTCCTCTCCTTTTTATTAACCTTTTTTGTCGGTCTGGCCGCCCTAAACTTACTTCAACGTTTCCTCAAAAATCGCCAACTCTATTATTTTGCCTACTATACCTTAATTTTAGGCCTCAGCTACCTTGCCGTTAATTTGGGCCTCATTAAACTTTTTTAAGTTTTTTACAGTTTTTCTCAGTGCTTTATACCTTTGTTCCCAGGCTCTTGCCTCCGAAAAATAGCTAGACACAACCATTTCTTCTTTATTTTCTCTTTTTTTCATACCTTTATCTTAATTGTTTTCCAAAACTAACACATAATTGATCCAGATCTAATAAATCAAAACCCGTGTGTACGATTGCCTTTTCGATTGCTTCAGTTACTTTCAATGGTTCGTAACAGCTCACATGTTGTGCCAAAGCTTCTGGGTTAACAGTTTTGATTAACTCAAGTGGTAGTACTGGCACACTTTTAACTCCCTTCGGAGTTGACTTAGTTTTTGCCCCTTTAGGGGTTGTTGGACTACTTTGTCCAGTAGTTAAGGAATAAAGCTGATTATTTGCCACAATTACTGTTATATCTATATTTAATCTTGCTGCGGCTATCAAATGACTTAGACCTTCTCCATAAATCCCCCCATCTCCACCAAGGGCAATCACATTTAGTTCCGGGTTAGCCAATTTTACTCCTACTGCCACCGGTACACACCGTCCATGAAGGCTGTGTACTCCCCAACCTTTCACAAAATCTGCCATATTTCCCGCACAACCGATATCATAAACTATCACAGTTTTATCCTGATCTAGGCCTAATTTTACCAAGGAGTTCTGTAAACCGGCAAAAATTACATAGTCCTGACAACCTGGACACCAAGTTGGGGTTACTTTTGATCTCCAGTTATTCATTTTAGTTCCTCCCTAAGCTCTTCTGGAAAAAACGGTCTTCCATCAAATTTTAATATTTTTTTATCAAAGCTAATATTCATTTGTGACTTTAGTAGTTGTTCCAACTGAGCTGTGGCATTATTTTCCACCAATATTCTTTCTTTAAATGCGCTAATTATTTGTCCTATTCTTGGGTCAATTGGCCACAAACCTCTTATTTGCAAAAAAGCATAATCCTCTTTATTCTTCATCTCTTTTAGAGCCTCTAAAATTGCTCCCTTGCTTGATCCCCAAGAAACAATGATTTTTTTAGCCTTGTCACTGCCAAATAAATTCACCTTTGGCATTTTTTTCAAAATTCTTTCTCCTTTTTTAAGTCTCCTTTCAATTTGTTTTTTGGCCTCAATCGCATCCTCCACTGAAAATCCTTCCTCATCATGTTCATAACTATTGTAAAGTTTCATTGTCATCTTTTTACCAGGTACTGCCTTATTGCTTTCAACTATTTCCTTTTCTTCTTTTTCAAAGTCTTTAACGTTGGCGCTAGATTCAGATAAGTTTTTGTCAGATAGAATAATTACCGGAATATCAAACTCGTTTGCCAAATTTAGGCCTACCTTAGCCATTTCAAATGCTTCTTCCTGGTCTCCTGGTGCCAAAACTACCTTTGGAAATTCTCCGTGTCCACTATGAACTGCAAACAACATGTCTCCCTGACTAGTCCAGGTTGGCATTCCCGTTGCCGGGCCTGGTCTTTGGGAGAGGAAATAAACCACTCCAAGCTCCGCCATCGCATCAAAGCTAATTGTCTCTGTCATGAGCGCAAAACCACCACCAGACGTGGCTACAGCGCTTCTAACACCCGCCATAGAAGCTCCCGAGGCAATTGACGCCACGGCAATTTCATCCTCAGGATGAACCACCTTCATTTTGAACTTGTCCTGATTTTTTGCCAAAAAGTGTAATACTCCTGTCGCTGGGGTCATTGGATAGGCCACAAACATTTCCAAGCCAGCCTTATAAAAACCCCAACCAGTTGCTTCGTTACCATCTACAATAATTTTTTTATCTTTGTTTTCACCTTTTTCGACAGGCAATTTTTTGCAATTCTTCTCTGCCCAAGCTCGTCCTGATTCGTAGGCATTAATATTCACCGATTCCTCACCAAAATGCTTAACAATAATTTTTTTAGCCTTTGCTTCATCTAGGTCCAAAAGATAGCTGATTAAACCCAAGCTAATTGTATTGCCATATATCGATGCTCCCATTTGCTGGCACATATCCTTAAGAGGAATATCAATTTTTCCATCACTATCAGAAAAAACCAAAGTATCTTTTGTGAACTCGTCCTTGTGTTCTTGCCAATGACCAGGCACCAAACTGACAAAGATGTCAATCATTTTGTGAGCACAAAATACTTCATCCTTGGAGAAACTAACTTGATAGGTATTGTGACCGCCCCTGACCAGGGAAGGGTATTCAGAGTAGTCTTTCAAACAATATCCGCTTTCGTTTAAAATTTGCGCCAAAAGTAACCCAGCCGACTTTATTCCTGTCCCTGCTGGCCCGGCAATTTTCACTGTCCATACTTTATTCATGATCCTCTATTTTACTACAATTGGCTCACTTCAACCGAAAGAATAAATTATATTTATCTGTAGCATAATTTACCCCATAATTTGCATTATTATTTATCTATGGTAGACTATAAACTGATTTTGCTTCAGTGCCCTTATCACAAGTAAAGATGTGTATTTTATAATTGTGGGCCCAGAGCTCATCAATTTATATGTACCATCA
>JAHISL010000007.1 GCA_018818185.1 Patescibacteria group bacterium
AATTAAAAATATGAAGAAAAAAAATACAATACTACTCCTAATCTTCTTGCTAGTTGCTATGGCGGGGGGCTTACTATTAGTAAAGCAAAGTCAGGAAACACGTCGAGGAGCAGCATTTGCGAGTACTAGTTTAATGGTATTGCCAAGTGAAAAAATTGTTAAAAATGTCGGCGATGTAGTTAGTGCAAAAGTGTATTATCAAACCGAGAGCGAGGCTAAGGTTGATGGAGTACAGACAGTAGTTTGTTATGGAGATGAACTAAGCTTGGATGAGGATACCGGTGTGGTGGCGAATACAGATAATGGCTTTGAGGAAACGCCAATCGTGGCAATTAAAGATGCCGGCAATGGAACATGGTGCGCTACAGTAGTGGCCACTTCTAAAAAGTCAGCGGATAAATTAAAAACGGTGGGTGAGGCCTTTACCTTGAGCTTTTCAGCGATAAAGGAGGGGAGTGGAGAGATTACTCTTAATAAGGAAAAATCAATGGTAACAGGTGATAATTCTGCTAGTGCGACTGACAAAATGATTACAGTGACGAGTGTTGATAATACGACTTATGAGATTGGTGGAGGTGGAGGTGGGGATGTACCAACTTGCGCACAAAATACATTGAATCCTGGTGGAGGTATAGCACCTTATTCTACAACTTTTTCTGGAAGTGGTAATGCAGGAGGAAGTCCGGGAATTGATGGATACAGGTGGGATTTTGAAGGAGATGGAGAGTGGGATTCAACAATGATTTCTACTGGAAATGTGGCTATTGGACCAGTAAATCATACATACACCACTCCTGGTACTTATCGTCCAAAATATCAAGTCCACGGTTCAAATGGGACATGGAGTAGTACTTGTGACTATGGTTTTAATGTAATGGTGACTACAGGTGATGAGCCGATATTGAACTTTAAAGTTTCATTTGGAAATGTAAGAGCGGCTGATATGAAGTGTGGTCTTAATTGGCCTTTACAAGTTATTGTATTGTCTGGTGGTGATTCGAAAGCTTATACAGAAATTACAGCCAGTAAAGTCGGTGAGAACAATTCTTTGGCAGTGTTTGAAGGTAGTTTGCCTTTAGTTGGTTTTTCTCATTTAGATAATGTAGCGGTATTTATAAAAGGTCCAAAACATCTTCAGATGAAATATGCAGTTCAGAATCAGAACAAGGCCTATGATCAGGCAGGTGGACAACTAGTATTAACAAAAGATCAAAGTACCAGCACAGTTTATGATTTTTCAGGATATCCAATGATCCCAGGTGACGTAGTTGGGGCGAATACTGAAGTTCAGGATGGATGGATTAACGGAGTTGATTTTGCTTCAGTAAAGGCGAAAGCTCTGACCCACGAATCTGTGGCTGATGGAGAATATTTGAAAGCTGATTTGGATGCAAACTGTCAAGTAAACTCAAACGATGTTAACGTGTTAAAGATTTCCTTGCAAACTAAACAAGGGCAACTATATTAATATGAAAAATAAACTTTTTTGGCCAATAGTATTGGTAACAGTGGTAATCATTATTGAAAGCGTTCTGTTGTTGACTGGTGGAGTTAAAAATAAAGCAGTAGTGCCCAATAACGATATGAGTGGTAGTGTTGAAGAAGAGAAAATGGCAGATGCAGTAAGCTTTGAATGGGAAAATGGAGAGAAAGCAGTGTTGATGATGACAGCTAATGAAGAAGTGTCTTTGGATGCATTGGATTTATATGTGGGATATAAAAATGCCACAGTAGATAAGATGACTAGTTTTGATGACTTAACCAAGGCAACTTTTTCAAAAGTCAGCGAGGATAAGTCGTTGTTGGTGGTAAATTACTTAGTATCCGAAGCAGATGGGTTTAAAATGGTGCCCGGTCAGAGCGTAAAATTGATTGAGGTGGAATTGTCACCAGTTTCAACCGGATCAATGGAACTTTTCATTGACGATAAGACTCAGGTAGTTGAAAATGGGAGCGCCAAAGTGTTACCTTTTAATAGTCAAAATTTAATTGTTAATAGCACTCTGTAATGAAAAAAATATCCTGCCTAATATTAGTAGTTTTTAGTTTGTGGATGGCCAAGCCGGCTATGGCGGCAGGTCCATTGTTGAAATTTACCCCATCTAGTGGGAGTTATTCTAATGGATCAACTTTTACTGTTTCTTTGGGTGTGGATTCGGGAACCGAAAAATCAGCGGCAGTAGATGCTTGGGTAACATTTGATTCGGCGAAATTGGAAGTAGTGTCGATAGAAACAGCGAGTAATCCAGCTTTTAGTTTTGCTTTGGGAAAGAATATTTATAACGATACTGGAAAGTTTGATGTGTCTTGTGCTTCAACTGATATGGGGACATACACCGCAACGACTTTATCAGGTGATTTAGTGTCAGTTACTTTTAGAGCTAAGGCAACGGGAACGGCAAATGTGAATTTTTCATGTGTGACAGGATCGACAGTTGATTCAAATATTTTTAACATGGAGGCAGTTGATGTAATTGCATGTGCCTCAAATGTAGGTGGTGTTTATACGATTACAGCAGGGAGTGATAGTGGAACAACAGATACCAGTCCCACTTCAACACCAGTACCAGCTTCCTCGACATCGACAACAACTACGAGTGAAGAACTACCAAGAACAGGAGGTGTGGGAACAACTATTGGTTTGATGATTTTTGGAATTGTGGGAGTATTAACCTCTTTTGCTTTGCGTTTTTTATGAAAAAAAACAAGGTTTCAGTAAAGACGATTATCATCATCATTATTTTGCTTTTGGTTGGTGTGTTAGGTGTTTTGGGTGTAAATACGGCAAAAACATATTTGAGCGGAGCTTCGAGTGACATGGCACCGAAGGCGGTGGTGGCGAAACCAAGTGAGGACGGGAAAAGTGTAGTAATTACTTGGACTTCTGACAAAGCATCAATTGGCGTGGTTGAATATGGTACGACACCAGCCAGTTTGCTTTTGAGAGCACCTGAAAGTGAGCAAAGTACAAATCATTCAATATCTTTGAGTCCGCTAAAAGCAGGGACTAATTATTATTTTAGAATTAGAGTAGGGGAGGATGTGTTCGATAATAATGGAATTCCTTACTCTTTTAAATCTAAGGTCGCGACTGAGGTGCCAACTTTGATGCCGACAGTGGCAGTGGTACCAACAATGGCAAGTGAAAGTGCGGCTCCGGCGGGGGAATGTAACAGAACAACAGATTACAATAAAGATGGAATTGTAAACAGTCTTGACTATATGAGTTGTTTAAAAAATGTGCCAACTAGTGCTGTAGGCGCTACAAGTGAAGCGTGTCCGGCAGGAGTTGACTATGATAAAAACGGGGTAGTAAACAGTTTGGACAGGATTAAATGTTTACAAGAGAAGAAATAGCAGGTAGAATAGCCTTGTTCTAAAAAGGAGGTGAATGTATGGCAATTGTTGTCAAACGAAAAAAAGGAGAATCAAAAGACGATATTATTGGTAAATTCCGAAGACTTTGTATAGAGGAAGATATTACCGAAGAAGTACGAAAAAGAACGGCATATGCTAAGCCGTCTATTGGCCGTTACGAAAAAAAGAAAGTTATTTTGTGGCGAGAAAAATGTCGCAAAAAAGCAAAAAATTCAAGAAAATATGTGGCGTGATCAAATAAAAAAGGAGGCAGTTGATGCTTTAAAATCTGGTGATAGTAAAAAAGTAGAAGTTTTAAGATTTTTAGTGTCACTGATAGATAAAAAGGAAATGCAACTGCCTCCAGACGCTTTAACTGAGGCGGAAGAGATAAATGTTTTAAGAAAAGAGCTTCGAAATAAGGAAGAGGCAAGATCAATGTTTGAGAAGGCTGGTCGCGATGATTTGGTCAAAGAACAAGACTACGAAATTGAAATTGTAAAAAGCTATTTACCAAAAGAACTTGGTGAGGAAGAGCTAAAGAAGATTGTGGAAGAAGTGATTCTGGAGAAGGGTAATAATTTTGGTGCAATAATGGGAGAAACAATGAAAAGAGCGGCCGGAAAGGCAAATGGAGATCAGGTTTCAAAGATAGTCAAAGAACTTTTGGCATGAAGAATGTAATTTTGATTAAGCATCCTAAGAATTGGGGTTTGGACGAAAAAGAGGTAATTTCAAAGGCAGAAAATGCATTGAGTTTTTTTAAGTTGAATGAAAATGTGGAACTAAGTGTGGTGTTTGTGGGGAGAAAAATGGCGAAGGATTTGAATATGAAATACAGGCAAAAAGAATATATACCTCAAGTTTTGGGCTTTCCCTTGTCAAAGGAGAAAGATAGTGACGGCTATATTCGTTTGGGTGATGTGGTTATCTGTACCCAGAAATTAAAATATGAGATGAAGTTTTTGAACAAGAGTAGAAAGAAGATTTTGGAAGAATGGATGATCCACGGTGTAGAGAATCTGTTGAAATGATGTAGTTTGTGGTGTTGTGGAAAGGTAGTAATTTTGCTTAAATTAGGGAGATGTCAGTTTTTCATTTGAAGTATCGTCCCCAAAAAATAGGGGACTTAGATTTGCAGGAAGTTTCGGATAAAATTAAGAGTATTGTTTTGAGTGATAATGAATTTCAATCTTTACTTTTTGCCGGACCAAAGGGTTCTGGAAAAACTTCGGCGGCAAGAATTTTATCTAAGACGGTCAACTGTTTAAAAATAAAA
>JAHISL010000039.1 GCA_018818185.1 Patescibacteria group bacterium
CCAAGCCAGTATTTTTCAATATGGACCATTGTTGGCGATGGTATTTTTCAGAATGAAGATAAAAACCCTGACGTTTGGTAGTGTCAAAAAGTAGCTTTAGGTAAACTTCAAAGTCCTTGTCATCAGTGGAATGGGTGATTTGGACACCATGCCGATTAGCAACTTTGATGTTGTAGCGGGTTTTGGGCGACATGTCTGCCAAAAGATCTTCCTCGCTTTTGGTTAAATCGACAAGAAAACTGTGGGGGTAAAAAGCAACCTTGGGGGAAGTAACTAGATTGGGGAAATTTAGAACAGAAGCTTTATTCTTTATTAATTGGTATTTATTATCGTATATTTTTTCGATAATATCTGGTTCAAACTTTACAAAAATAGCATTTTCCTCTTGAGCAATTTTTTTGACATTTTTTATCATGTCAGAGTCAATAGCGGGGCCGCGAAGAAGAGTGCCGACAGAATACTTTGTTTTGGGAATTTGGTGAAATGAAATCGTGTAAGCAGAGACCATTTTTTGTTGGTCAAAAACTCCGAGGCGATAAACCTTGTGGCCTTGAGATTCCTGAAACTCTCCCCATTCCCAGGTCTG
The DNA here is from genome assembly GCA_018818185.1 of Patescibacteria group bacterium. Lineage (GTDB taxonomy): Bacteria > Patescibacteriota > Microgenomatia > UBA12405 > UBA12405 > UBA12158. Next base: position 587 of record JAHISL010000039.1, read on the forward strand.
AACTGGGTGAGTGACGACTTTTGAAAAGGCTTCTCTTTCTTCTTTGTAAAGGATGCGAGTAATCATTGGTAATTATATTTTAACCTAATAAATGTCTGGGTCGTAGACAAGATCTGAATTGGTGTCTGAGCTATCAAAGCGACGTGAAGAACGATAATCGCGGGTTTCCTCGGAACGGGAATCATATTCAACCAAGGTGCTGGGGATTTCAAAAAGAAAACGAGAAGCTTCGTTGAGAGAAGATTTGCCAAAAAACAAACGACGAGAAGCGTAGGTAATATAGAGTAATTCCCTCGCCCGAGTTATCCCGACATAACAGAGGCGACGTTCTTCTTCGATGTCGGCATCTTCAATCATTGATCGAGAATGAGGCAAAATCCCCTCCTCAAAACCGACTAAAAAAACAGCTTCGAATTCTAGGCCTTTACTACTGTGAAGAGTCATCAGTCGAACTCCATCTCGATTTTCTTTTTTCTTATTTTTTTCCTGAAGGGAATATTCCTGTTGAACAAGGGCAATATTTTCTAGAAAATCGTTTAAAACTGGATGAGAGGCGGCAACAGATTTTAGTTCTTTTATGTTTTCAATCTTTTTTTGATCGTCTTCTTCCTGGGGATTAAATTTTTGCAGATAACCAGAATTGACTACCAACGATTCCAGAATTTGAAGAGAGGTTAACTTTTTTAAATTGAGATTGTCTAGATGTTGATCAAAGACAACCTTGCGACGTTTACCCAAAGCTTTTTCAACTCGGGCGATAGATAAATCATCCTTTGGATTTAAGGCAACTCGGAGCATGGCAATAATATCTTTTATCTCTGCGCGATCGTAAAAGCGGAGACCACCGATTAAAACATAGGGGATAGTGTTTCTCAAAAAGGACTCTTCAATGGCTCGTGATTGAGCATTCATGCGATACAAGACGGCAATGTCTTTGTAGCTAAAGTGGAGAGTTTGATGAAGCTCTCGGATTTTTTCCGAAACATAATCAGCCTCAGCAATTTCCGAGTCGGATTCAAAGATTCTAACTTTGGCTGGGCTATTTTTTTTGGTAAAAAGTTTTAAAACTGGGTGAGAAGTGTTTTTAGAAATGACAGCATTGGCAGCGTCAAGAATATTTTGAGTAGAACGATAATTTTGTTCTAAATTAATTACTTTGGCAGAGGGAAAATCAACAGTAAATGCAGAGAGGTTTTTGTAATCGGCTCCGCGCCAACCGTAGATAGATTGAGAGGCATCACCGACAGCAGTAATTTCCCGATATTTGGCGGCCAAAAGTTTGGTGAGTAAATATTGAATCTGGTTGGTGTCTTGATATTCATCAACTAAAATATAATGGTACCTTTGCCAAAATTTATCTAAAACTTCTGGAAACTGTTGAAATAATTCCACAGTTTTAAAGAGAAGGTCGTTAAAATCAAGGGCCTGATATTGCATGAGGCGGCTTTGATATTTGGTATATATTTTGGCGGCGGTTGATTCCCAAAAACCGTGGGCTTGGGCCTGGGCAACTTGAGGGGTAAGAAAGGAATTTTTGGCGGCTTCGATAAAATAAGCGACAGAGGAAGGCTTAAATTCCTTGGTGGTTAAGTTCATCTCCGAGAGAACGGAGCGAATTAAATTTTCCTGATCATCGGAACCATAAATAACGAAATCAGGGGAAATACCCAGATTTTTGCCATAGATACGTAAAGAACGACAACCAAAGGAATGGAAGGTACCGGCAAAAACTTGATTACTTTGGGAATCATTTTTTGAGGATTTTTTTGGAGTAATAAGTTTTTGCATTCGCTGTTTCATTTCACCAGCAGCTTTATTGGTAAAGGTTAGAAGCAAAATTTCTTCGGGTTGAGCTAGCTTTTTTTCAACAAAGTAAGCGGCGCGATGAGTCAAAACACGTGTTTTTCCAGAACCAGCACCAGCCAAAATAAGAAGAGGACTACCCTGATGGGTAACCGCTGCTTCTTGCTCAGGATTTAGACCCGTTAAAATATCAGAAGACATAAATCGATTAACAATTATTGATTAGGAGATGCAAATTAACAATAGTTAGATACTATGTTAGGGTAGCTGATAAATCCTGGTTTGACCAGACTGAAAAACAACAGTGGCACCTATCTTTTTAAAATTTGTTGTATTTAAGTCGGGATATTTTTCATATTCTTTGTCACCAACAAAGATGTATTTTACTTGATATTGATTTAGTAAGCCTTCTACTTCATCAAGGTTGTCGGAAGTATATATAGTCGAAACATCTTGGGATCGGGCGGCGGGAGCATCGTAACCACCCCGCCAGAGCCATTCATGAACAATCCAGCCTTGAATGGTGGGTAAACCAGTGGCCATAGAAATCTGATTAAAGGTGGTGTAACTATCCCCCGGAGCTTCAACAATATTTGGCTGACCGGATACATTTTCGTTTAACCAATTTATAGCTGCCAGATTATCTGGGTAAGAAATTTTTAGAAAATTAAGACCATAAAGACCTTTGTAGTTTTTTAAACCATAATATGATTTAACCGCAAAATAGGTATAAGTTAATTGGAGGCTAAAAATAATTACAAAGATAAGTTTGTACCAAACATAGCGTCGAAGGCGAATAAGGGCATAACCCGAAGCCAGTGAATACATAATAAAGGCCTGATAAACAAGTTTGAACATAGTATTGGCCCGGCGATGTTCGTAAATGTAGATATCTTTTAGGTAAATTACTTCAGGAATAGCAATTAGAATGGTGGCAGTAATAACTAAGGAAGCGACAAAAAGATCGACAGAATTGAACTTTGTATTTTTCTTTTTAAAGAACATTTTAAAAAGAAAAATTAAAAAAGGAAGGCAAATCAACCAAAAGCCACCATATAAAACAAAAAGCTGATAAAAAGGAGAATGTCCGTCTGAGATTTTAAGACCCTCGGCCATGGGAATGAAATTTATGGAAAAGGGAAAGGTAAAAATTGCCCAAGAAACAACAACCAATAAACCGACAAGAATGGTGTTCCAAAAATTCTTGGTAACCAAGAGAGAAGAAATTCCAAACAAAAGACCGTAGACAGCAAAGTCCCAGGCATTGGTCATATAGGCAAGAGAAAGTAAAAAGGCGGAAGGAAGAATAAAAGAAAATGAAAGGAGGTTTTTGGCAGAAATTAAAGAAACAAAAAGAAAGGCCATAAAAAGGATGACGACAGGGATATCGTTCATATGACCATGAAGGTCAGCAACCACAAAACTATAAATTGGAAATTCGTGAATAGTTTTGTCCTGAACATCGGGATCAAAACCGATGAAACGGGTAGCGTCAGGATACCAGTAACTTTTTGATGCTTCGGTTAGGGTAATTTTTTCACTTAAAGCAGTCTTGGATGCTTTGTAGGCAAGGTGAAGATTGCCACCAAAGGTAAGTAAAAAAGCTGAAAGTAGGGCGCCAAAGACATAATACTTGGCTTTTTTGAAAGATGAATATGAAAAGATGATATTGGAGACAAGAGAAAAAGAAGATAAAAAAGTTAGACTACAAACTGTGGCGATCGAGAGATTGTAAGTAATGGTGGAAGAAATGTTTGATATCTTGGTAATTAGGGCAAATACAAGGTGACCAAAATAATAATAGTTTATGGGCTTGAGAGCGTACCACATATCGGCTGGGGGAAAATACTGACTCCGAAGAGCTGAATTTACGAAGCCCCAATCCATAAATTTTTCTAGACCCTCAATGTCAGGAGCAAAGCCACGAACGTAGGACCAGAGGGCAAGGACAAGAAAGAAAACTAGCTCTTCAATAAGAAAAATATAAATTTTTGAGAAAAATGCTTTTTTAAAAAACTTAATGTTTTTGCTAATCAAAAAAATATCGAAAGCTAAGAACAAAAGAATGACAATAAGTACTGAAAAAAAGGTGAAGGGGAGAATTTTAAAAACTCCGAAAACAAAAAGAAGATAGGTAATAAGAAAAATGGATATAGTTTTAGCAAAAACGTAGCCATGATCCCAAAATTTTTTGAAAATTAAAAAGACGAGAGGCAGAGAAAGAGTGGACAACAAAAAGATGGTTAACCACCAGATAAAGATAAATTTGAAATCGGTCAGCATAAAATTATTTGATAAAGAAAACTGTTTTAAAAATTATATCGAGATACTGGTTTATATTTGAAGAAAAAACAATAAAGTGTGAAGGAAGCCAGATGAGAAAACCGATGATGGCACCACCTAAAATATCTATTGGATAATGAAAACCTACCAGAACACGAAAGAATAAAAGAGGAAGAACTATGGCAAAAAATATAGGAAGAGAAAAAACTGAATATTGAATTAGAAAAAAAAGAAAAAAGAAAGTCTTTATGGCATGGCCTGAGGGAAAGGAACCAGTACAATACCAGGAATCAACAAGTCCGGCGGGTGTTTTATCGTGACGAAGGAACATGGGTCGGCGCCAAAATATATTTTTTTTGATAATTTTTTCCAAATATTCCGCTAAAAGCGTAGCAAGAAAAAGTTGCCAAAAAATATTGATGTCTGTTTTAATGAGCCGGTATGAGAGAAAAATAAAAAATACCCAAATAGTGTAGTTCAAAACTATGAGCATGATTCTCCCGGAACTGAAAGACGACAAAAGACGAAGAAGGTCTTTTTTTGGTTGCCAAAAAAGGAGAGGATATTTATTCATTTTGAAAAAGAGAAAGATTATTTTTAATCCAAAGATACAAATTATTTACACCTTCATTGATGCCAACTTTTGGCTCCCAGTTAAAATATTTTTTGGCTTTCGAGATATCGCTAACAAAGATTTTTTGATCCCCTGGACGGGAAGGAGCGAAGGGAACATCGATATTCTTTTGGAGAAGTTTTTGAAAGATATCTTTAAAGTCTATCCAAATTGAAAGAGAATTTGAAGGCCCCCCGCCAATGTTGAAAATTTGGCCTCGGGTTCGGGAAATGTTGTCAGCGGCAAGTTGATAGGCCCGAACCAGATCATCAACATAAAGAATGTCCCTAACTTGTTTACCGTTACCGTATATTGTAATTTTTTTGTTGGTTAGCAGAGCAATAATAAACCAGGCGATCCAGCCCTGATCTTCGACACCAAATTGATGAGGCCCATAAATACACGATTGACGAAAGACAATAGTATTTAGGTTATAGATACGACTATAGTCGCGAACATATTGATCGGCACTGCCCTTACTGCAACCGTAGGGTGAATGAAAATCTAGAGGCTGTTTTTCATCAACACCAGTAACATCTTTAAATTTGTAACCAGTATCTGTTTCGATGATATCGAGATCTTCTAGGTTCCCGTAGACCTTATTAGTTGAGGCGAAAATAAGGGTGGCGTGGGGATTATGAAGCCTGAGAGATTCGAGGATGTTAAAGGTACCCAAAGTATTTATTTCAAAATCATGTCTTGGGTCTGACACCGAACTAGTGACGGCTACTTGAGCGGCCAAGTGATAAATACGATCAGCTTCGCCTATGGCTTGATTCAATTTGTCTAGATCTTGAACAATATCAGCCTTTATAAAATTTAAGTTTGGATGTTGAGAGAGTAGCCAATCAAGATTTTTTTGACTATTTTTCCGAGAAAGATTGTCGATAATGGAAACTGAGTCACCAGAAGACAACAGAGAGTTGGCAAGATTGGAGCCAATAAAACCAGCTCCACCTATGACAAGATGTTTCATAATGAGATAATTGTAACAGCTTTATGAAAAGAATCTTAATTGGAGTCACCTATTACCTACCAAATATTTCCGGAGTTTCGATATACGCCAAAATATTGGCTGAGGAATTGGTAAAGAAGAAAAAGAGGGTCGAAATATTAACTTCAAAATATAAATATAATTTAAGAGACGATGAAGAAATCAACGGAGTAAAAATTACAAGAGTTGGGGGATGGCAAATAGGTAAGGGAATTTTGATGGGAAAGTATCCATTAGTAAGTTTTAAAAAAATCAAAGAATGTGACGTGATTAATTGTCACCTACCATCGCTTGAGTCTTTTTGGTTAGCACTTTGGGCAAAAATTTTTAGAAAAAAATTGATAGTGACACACCATTGTGAATTTGGCTTTAGTGGAACGATAGGTAATCGAGCTATTGCGGGGTTATCATTTTTGCCACATTTTTTTACCTATCTAATGGCGGACAAAATTGTTTCGTATACAAAAGACTATGCAATAAATTCGATGTATTTAAAAATTTTTAGGAAAAAAATTACGTACATACTTCCTCCGATAAAACTTGAAGAAGGTGAGAAGAATTTTGATTTTGGAAAAGGAAGGGTGGTGGCTTATGTGGGGAGAATTGCTTGGGAAAAAGGGCTGACGTATCTAATTGAGGCGATGAAGAATGTTGCGGGAAAGTTGGTTTTGGCGGGGCCTTACAAAGAGGTAGTCGGAGACAAAACATATGAAAAAATTAAAGAAAGATTGGGGAAAAATATAGTTCTAACAGGACCCATTGAACATAAAAATCTAAAAAATTTTTATAAAAAAATTGATTGTTTAGTATTGCCAAGTACCAATAATTTGGAAACTTTTGGAATCGTCCAGGCCGAGGCGATGAAATGTGGGACACCAGTAGTTGCCTCAGACTTACCAGGAGTAAGGGTACCTGTACACATGACAGGGATGGGAGAAATTTGTGAGTTAGAGAATGCTAATGATTTGGCAAAAAAAATAAATATAGTGTTGAATAATGGAAAAAGATATTACCAAAAAAGATCAAAGAAATTAGAATTTTTTGACTTTAAAAAGACAGTCATGGAATATGAAAAGATATTTTGAAATAAAAAAACTAATAGAAAATTACGGTATAAATAAAATATTGAAGGCTGGAGTTAAAGAGATCCATAGAAAAGTTTGGTTAGAATTTATTAATAATTCATATTCTCAATGCGGTGAGGATGTGATTATTGAAAAACTATTTAAAGAAAATTATGTTGGTAGATTTTTAGAAATTGGAGCTTATCACCCAAAAAGATTAAGTAATACCTATCGCTTGTACAAAAAGGGGTGGAGGGGGATTGTGGTTGAGCCAAACCCGGCGGTAAAGGAGCTGTTTATGAAGTTTCGCCCTCAAGATGTTTTTTTGAACCTTGGTGTTAGCAATAAAAACCAATTTTTAAATTATTATCAATTTATTATTCCAGCATTAAATACTTTTTCCAGAAAGGAGTCTGAAAATAGTGTCAACGCGGGGCATAAACTTGAAAAAGTCACAAAAATAAAAACCATAAAAATAGATGAGATTATCGATAAAAAAATTGATTTTTTATCGATAGATACTGAAGGGTTTGATGAGATGATTTTAATGAGCTGGCCGTGGAAAAAATATAAGCCAGAAGTGATCTGTATTGAAACCGATAAGGGTAATAGTAATATTGAAAAGCTTCTTTGGGGAAAGAATTATGAAAGGAAATTTGAAAATAAATTTAACTCTATTTTTGTTTTGAAAAAATCAAAACTTTGGGATGGTCGTAAACCGTAAAGGCTTCCTCGGCGGTATCGTCGCGCAAATAGAGACCCGGGTAATAGCAATCTTTATCGACAGAGAACCAGCTATTTTTTACTCCGGGAAAATTGCTAGGGCCAAAATAATAGCATGACTTTATTTGGGGTATTGAAAAGCCAGGATAAGAATTGAATTCAGTTAGTTTTACAAAATTTGTGTTTTGAGAAAATAGATTATTATAAAATTTTGAAGCAATCGGATATTTGTCTGGAACGCGAGGAATGGTTGCCCAAAGACGATTACTCGACAAAACTAGAAAATCAATTTGATCAAGAGAGTAATTAATTTGCGCCCATTTTTGAGGTGTATCCGGGTCAAATAGGGGCAAGGAGATGCTCTGAAAGGAACTGTAGCCAAGGGGGAGGGCATCATCCCAGTATTCACTGCTCAATACGCTGTTTTGGGGAATATTGTTTTTGATCCAATAGCTGGCTTGAACGCGAGAGTTTGGTCGAGAGTATATTGATAAAAATGAAAAAGCATAGATGGAGCTTAAGAAAAAAATAAAAAAAATAATAGTTTTATTTATTTTTAAATGTGATAGGAGAAGAGTAAAAACTAGGCAGATGGATGAGTAAATAGGAAGAAAATAACGCATGGTGTGGACGTGCTGAGACCCCTGATAGATAAAAAGAAAAAGTGTCCAAAAAGAAATAATAAAAGGTAGATTTAATCTAAATTCAATCTTTGATTTTAATAGAAACCTAAACAGAAAAAATATTAGGGAAAAAGAAAGAGGGAGACCCAAACCCCAGATCGTCAGATTTTTAAAGGAATTTAAAAGGGGTATGCGATTTAGCCATTGAACACCTGGTGGATAAAAGGCGTTGGGATCAGAAAAGGAGGTGAGAGTTTTGATGTTAGCAATAAATAAGGAATTGGGGGCAAAGAGGGAGGAAAAAACATAGGGTTGAAATATTCGAAAAGCGATAAAGGTAAAAACAAAATATATAATTTTTTTTGGTTTTTTGACTAGAAACAAAAGAATAACCGGAACAAAATAGAGAGCAGAAATTTTACATGCGAGAGCGAGTCCAAAAAATATAAAGGCGGGAATAAAAAGTTGATATGAAAAAAAAGCAAAAGTCAGTAAAAGAAAAAAAGACAAAAAAGTATCAACGGCGAAAAAGTGAGATAGTTGAAGGGGTAAAATAAGAACAGAATAAAAGAGCGAGGGAAGATAAATGTAAAAAGATTTTAATATTTTTTTTGAAATAAGATAAAGGAGGACAATGTTTCCGGAATCAAATAATGCCGAAAGGGCCCGGCCAAGTATGGCAATTTGGTTGTAATTATTAAGATTTAAAAATACAGCTAAAATTTTGGTTAAAAACAAGGGAAAGGTGCCGTAAACAAAAAACTGATATTGAGGGTAATTGTAAGGATTGAGGGGCGAGGTAGCTGAATCAAAATACTGAATTAAAGAGCTTGGCAAACTAATGTCGTTGGTGACCATGGTTAAGAATCTTTCGTCTGGATGAAGATGATTATCAGAATCCCAATTTATGTTTGACAGACGAAGTATAAGAGCAAAAAGAAAGATTAATATAATTATTATTTTTTGCTTAGAGAAGATTTTCATATTGTTCGATACTTAGATTGGTAACCTTTTTGTAGAGCCTAATCGTGGGGCGATCAAATACGGACCAAGTTTCCTCGGCATTTTCAGGATCGAGAAATAAATCAAAATATGGAGTAATTTTTTTTATTTCAACAAAACCTAATCGACCATCGAAGAGGTGAGAATAATATTGGTAGTTATAGTTTTTGAAAACACGTCGAGAAGGGATCAAAATATAGTCTGATTGATATAGAATAACGGCTAAATCACGAGGACGATAATTGTAAAAATCATAATTAATAGTGTTGAAATTATTTGGATAAACCGGAAGATTGACAACATTTCCCGACTCGGACAAAATAGTAGAGCCTGAGGGAATATTTCTAATTAAATAATTTGAAGCTTGAATTCGAGTATCGGTGGCAAAATAGTTGGCAAAGAAAAATACTGCAGGAATTATGGATAAAAGCAATAATTTTGGACGATGACGCAAAATTGTCGAGGCCAAAAGAGGGGTGATAAAAAAGAGGGGTGACATAAAACGAGTCCACTTAACATAAGTTTGACCAAAGTAGAGAAAATAGGCAAATGAAGTAATAAACAAGATAATTACAAACTTCTTGTCTTTAATTTTTTTAATAAAAAAAATAGACATGAAGGCAAAGAAAAGAATAGGCCAAGAATTGGCGTAGGGAAAAACTTTAATAAGTTGAAAAAGATAGGGAAAAGAGTGAAGAAATTGGGTGGTGTAAAAAACAGGTATTGATCCGGTGGCGACTGCAGTCTCGTAGTTGATAGTAGAGAGAAAATCTGGCCAAGCCAAAAGATTGTAGGGAGAAAGTAATAATGAAAAAATAGGAAAAGTAAGTATATAAGGGATTATTAATAAAAATGAGGATGTAAAAATGGCGGCTAAAATAATAGGTAGGGCGAAAAATAGACCAGAGATTTTGGTGGCAATAGCGATGGCAGTTGTAATTGAGGCAAAGATAAAAAGTTTTAGTGATGGTTTTTTTAATATTAGTTTTGCCAAATATAAGTTAATTGAGAAAGTGAGAATTAGGAGACTTTCGGTGGTGCCAAAATGAGCCAATTGGATCAGTCCGGGGGTAAAAATAAGCAAAAATAAAAATGAAAGACGGGGATATATTTTGTAAAAAAAGAAAAGAGAAATCAAAGAAAAAGTAGCTGAAAAAAAACGAAGAATAAAAATAGAGTTGGCAAAGGTGTTTGGTAGCCCTAAAAGTCTTAGAAAGAAATAACCTAAGTACAGAGGGAATTGTCCGTAGGCAAAAAAATTTGGGTTTAAGTTGCCGGGAGAAAGTTGGGATAAGGACGAGGCCATGTTATTTTCATCCGGGTGAAAAAAGAAATTGCCACCCCAATTTAGGGCAAAAAAGCGAGTGAAGATCGCCAAAAAAATTAGTAGATAAATTTTTGTTGACCTAGAGGACATAAATGATGGTTATCATTACCAAACCCCAGGCAAGAACCGAGGCTAAAAGAGGGATATCGGTAGCAATTATTCTTTCGGGACGCTCCCCTTCTTGCATTTCAAAAATAATTTGACCATAACGCATAATCCCAAAGACAACAGGGAGAAGGGTGATCATCCACCACTTTCGGTCGATGGCGGTGGGAAAATTAGTCAATAGAAATTGATGGATAATACCATCAAAACCAACTGGCTCGGCAAAAAATGTGAACATGGCATAACTGATTAAAGTGCAAACAGCAAAGATGGTAGTGTAGAAACTAAGAAGACTTCTGTTGTAACCTTCAAGAGCTTTTCGGGCATTTTTACCCGAGCTATGCAACTCACTGCGACGTTTACCGCTAGCAATGAAGAGAGCAAGAAAGATAACGGCTAGCATAATCCAAATGGGGAGGTGGTAACCTGAGGCAATTTCACCAGCGTAGGTCCGAAGAATAAAAAAGAAGGCAATACCCATAATGTCGATGATGGCCTTTTTCTTCATAAAAAAAGAATAAGAATACTGCATCAATATAAAAATTATTGAAATAATGAAAAATGTGGGATTAATAGAGGCGGCAATAATGAGACCAAGAACAGCAAGGAAAAATGAAATAAGAATGGCAGTGTTGATGTTTACGTCGCCACGAGCGAGAGGACGATTTTTTTTGACGGGATGAAGCCTATCTTTATCGATATCAACGACATCATTTATAAGATAAGAAGAGGAAGACATAAAACAAAAACTTATAAATGCCCAAATAGACGCAGAAAGCACAATAGGATTGAATAATTGACCAGTTAAAATTGCTGCGGCAAAGAGGCTAAGATTTTTTATCCACTGATTTGGACGAAGTGCTTGAATTATGGCTGACACATTATAATAATATCAAAAATCCGAGCAGAGTGACGATGCCACCAAGGATAGTTAGGAATTGAGATGGGAATTCAACACCAGACTGAGGAAGAATTATCCGAGTTGGGCTTGGCCCTTCGGCAATATAAACCGGAGTTCCAGTTGCGGGAACAGGGGTATTGGTCGGTGCTGGAGTGTTGGTCGATTGCGGAGTGACAGTCGCAGTTGGATTGTTGGTTGGGGTCGAAGTTGGCACTGGAGTATTGGTAGGTGTGGGATTATTAGAAGGAGTAGCGGTGGGAATGGGAGTGTTGGTAGGTGTTGGAGTACTGGTAGGTCTTGGAGTAGAAGTAGGAATGGGAGTGTTAGTAGGTCTTGGGGTAGAAGTAGGAATGGGAGTGTTAGTAGGTCTTGGGGTAGGGGTATTGGTTGATTTTGGTGGTGATGTTGGAGACTCACACACATAATCGATAGTGCTAATAAAACAACTGGAAGAAAGGTCAATTTGCTGAACACCACAATAATTACTGTCAAAACAAACACGATCAACGTTGCGAAAGGTTTGAACATTGTCTTGGCAGCCACCGGCAGTATCAAAACGGTTGGGGCATTGATACTTGTTGACGACGGAAAGTGTACCGCTGGTGGCGACAATACATCGGCCTTCGATGCGAGCATTAGCGTCAGAACAACTAAACATACTGGGAGCAGTTCCCCCACCATTGGTGGGACAGGTACTCAGGTCTGGGGTAGTACATCGCCAATAACCATAAGAACTCTGGTATTGAGACCAAGCTAAACATTCACACAAAAATCCCGTGTTGGCGCCCGATGAATTTTCTTGACACAACTTTCTGCCGATAGGAGAACAACTTTCGTCAGCGGCACGGTTTCGAGTGTCTTGACTTCTTTTTACCAAAAAGAGGCCTCCAAGCATGGAGAGGAGGAGAAAAACTATACTAAAAATGCCGTATCGTTTCATTTAGTTTTGATAATAAAATAAGGATATACCAAATAATGCCACAGAGGCAATGATTAATGCAAATGTAGGTAGAGTGGCACCACTTTTTAAAAGGGAGGAAGTAGTAGAGACTTTGGCAGTTCTAACAACCAAGGTTGGGGTGGGAGAAGGAATTTCGGTAGG
>JAHISL010000040.1 GCA_018818185.1 Patescibacteria group bacterium
TCCAAAAAAAGTAGCTATCTCCACCAATTCGCCAATCTCTTAAAGGAGCTTATTAATCAAAAAATAAACTAGATGAATTGTCCACTTTGCTCTAGTACCAAAAATAAGAAAATTTTTTCTGCCAATAACTTTCATGGTCGCCACCATCTAGATTCAAAAAAAATTCCTATCTTTAAATGTCTTGACTGTGGCTGCCTTTACCCCAAAATTAGTATCAACAAGAAATATTATAAAAAATATTATCCCAAAAACTACCAATCATCTCCGTCTTTAGTGGAAAGTATCTGGCTAAAATTTAATCTTTTCTATAAAAAATTATATCTCCCACCAAAATGTAGCCTACTTGACGTTGGCTGTGGCTCAGGTCAATTTATAAATTCACTTCCACCCTCCATAAAGGCAACCGGAATTGATCTTAGCAAATCCAATCACCCTCATATTATCCAAGCTGATTTTATAAAACATAAATTCAATCAAAAATATGATGTAATTACTTTCTGGCATTCTCTCGAACATTTTCAACATCCCAAAAAGGTAATAGCCAAAGCACAAAGACTTTTAAATAAAGATGGCCTAATTCTAATCACCATTCCCAATACCGATTCCCTTGCCTTTAAAGTAGCTCAAAACTCGTGGTTTCATCTCGATCCTCCCAGACATCTATTTCTCCCTAGTGTTCGAAATATCAACCAAATTATTCCTCAAGGGCTTAGCTACAAAATTGTCTCTACCCCCCTTGAATTCCCACTTGATCTTTATTGGTCTTTAAAGAAAAGACCTCTTCTTCGCCTCTTATATCCCATCCTCAAATTTTTTGACACTCAAACAATGTTAATCAAGCTAAGTTCCCGAAGGTAAGGCCGATATTGACTTTAGTGCTTCAACTGCTGGCTGATAATTAGGATATTCTGCCACAATCAATTGAAAAATTTCCTTTGCCTCTTCAAGTTGACCAACTTGAGCTTTTACAATTCCCAAAACATACTGCGCCTGAGGATTTGAAGGTTGCAATTCAACTGCCTTGCCTGCATGGGCAAGAGCTAAATCTGCCTTTTTTTCAAACAAATCAATCTGTGTCAAGCTTAAATATGTTTGAAACAATGATGGGGAAAATTTCAAAGCCGTCTCGTACGATTCTCTGGCCAAATCCAACCTACCTGTCTTATAAAAAATATTGGCTCTGTTGTGGTAAGCATCGGCATAATTAGGCTTCACCAAAACCGACTGGGTAAATCCTTTGACTGAATTATCATAGTCTTTCAACTTATCATAGTCATCTCCAATATTGTTCCAAGCATTGTGGCTGTTAGGAGACACTTGGCAAGTGTTTACCCACAAATTATGATTCGTCCGCCAATCAATATTTCTCATATATACCCTGACTCCAAAATATAATAATAGTGAAGCAAACAATACCGGCACAATAATCTTCAATTTTTTCGAATGATCAGCTAGCAATAATCCTAAAAACCAAGAAAATCCCAATGAACCCAAAAACATATACCTTTCAGCCACCAACCAGCTAACTTTAATCGGTGAAATCGATGGTGCAATTGCCACGAAAATAAAACTCAAAGACCAAAAATATCTTTTATCTCTAAAGAAAAAGTAAATCACCAAGGCCAAATAGTTTATTAAAACCAACCAATTTAACCATGAAGGTAAAATGTACATTGTGTGGTAAAGAGTCAAATCAACTGGGTACCACAACAGCTGCAAATATTTTGTTACTGCTGTTGGATATTGAAAAAGCGGATTATAAAATATTCCATCAGTTGCGTTATAACCAGAATTTACAATTCCAATTCTGGTGTTAATATACGGCCAAGCTATAATCAAGGCAACAAAAAATACCACCGACACTATACCCAAAAGTTTTGGCAATTTATCTTTTACCCTATTCCATCCCAAAAATATCAAATACAAACCCATCAACAAAAATGCCGCAAATGGCCTTGGTTTGTCAGTCAAAAAACCCAACAAAAAAAACAACCCACTATAAAGTAGATATTTATTCTTGCCACTATTTATATAATAAATAAAATTAATTAAAGACAAGCAAATATAGATTGCCAAAATTATATAAATTCCACCCGAAATCCAGCTCACCGCCTCCACATGAATCGGATGCAAAGCAAACAAAAAAAGTGTAAACATGGCCACTTTCTCGCTCTTTGTCACCAACACCACCAAAACAAAAGCCACTACTAAAAAAAGCAAATATATCGACAAGGAAAATAAATGAAAGGGGATTGGTGACGTAAAACCAAAAAGTTTATTTATAAAAAATGTCGACATGTACAAAGAATTCAAAACACTTCCATTTTTGGTAAACATGTACCAAAAATCTCCAATCTTCGGTTCTTGAGTGATAGAGGCATAATCATCAGACACAAAATCACCGTTCAAACCATTTGAATATATCGCCACTGTTGCCACCAACAAAATCAGCAAAAACTTCCAATTTTTTTTAACAATTTCCCAAAATTTGGGCAACAATTTTTCAGTAGTCTCTTGCTTACTTACCAAGACCTCTCTCCTTAATCGCTTTAGTTTTTTCTGGGACATAGATCCATTTTAGCAAAGAACTTAGCTAATTTTGACTTGCTGTGACGCAATCTCCAGTTCACCTCATCAATCGTTGCAATATCAGCCATTATGACATTATCTTTGTTCTTTAAATATTCAATTTGAGAAGAATTTTCTAGCTTATAAAATTGAATTACTTTCTCAATCTTTTTCTTATTCAGCTTACCCAAGTCAGCCATTAACAAAAGGTCAAAATCAATCTCAACATATTTTTTAAATAAATTTGCATATTTCTCTTGATCACCAACATCACCGTCATTTGCCACTGACATTATATTTACCATCAATACTTTTTTTGCCTTACTCTTCTCTAACGCCTCACCAACACCTTCTACCAAAAAGTTTGTAATCAGCGACCCATATACACTTCCCGGGCAAACAATAATCAAATCAGCCTCAACCAAAGAATCAATCGCCTCGGGATTTGCCTTAACCTTTGGACTTAGCCAAATTTTTTCAACAAAGTCGTTTGACATTCTCATGTCATCCAAAAAGTGCTCACCCTCAAAAACCTTACCACTTTTACATTTAAAACAAATATTGGCCGGCGACAAAGAAACTGGAATAACCTTACCCTTAAGATTCGCCAAAGTTAATTTCTTAAACAAATCATCAACCTTAGCCAGTCCTCCAGTTTTTTCCGACATAAATCTAAAAAAACTATTTCCGAAATTTCTACCCCTACCATCACGATATCTCAACATATCTTCCCAAACCTTTTTCTGCAAACCATCCTCCCAAAGAGAAATCAAAGATCTCCAATAATCAGATGTAGCCA